>JBOFRC010000172.1:0-13882 GCA_051650825.1 Sarcina sp.
CTTAAACTCATTTTTTTAGACTTTTCATCGACTTATAAGCGTTTTTTACTATTAATATTACTATACTTTTTTCACTAATCATAATAGAATAGGTAAGGTGCAGAAATATTACATATATTTTTTTAAAATATTTATACAACATATTTCATACTTAATTAGTATGAAAATTTTTAATTGAATAAAAACAAATGGAGGTTTTTTCATGAAGCTTTTAAGAGAAATGTTGATAATTTTATCAATATATTTCGTTGGAGAATTCCTATCTAAAGGATTGCACTTACCACTACCTGGTAATATTCTTGGAATGTTAATTCTCTTATTACTACTATGTCTAAAAGTAGTCAAAGTTGAACATGTTGACAATGTATCAACTTTCTTATTAGATCACCTTGCATTCCTATTTATTCCAGCTGGAGTTGCAGTGCTAAATGCTATGAACGTACTTGAGGGTAATATAACTAAATTATTAATTATTGTTATTACTTCAACTATAGTCATAATGGCAGTTACTGGTCTTATCGTCCAAAATGTTATGAAAATTATGGATAAAAAAAAATCTAAAAAGGAAGGAGATTCTTTAAATGGATAGTATTTTACAAAGTTCTTTATTCAGTATACTTATATGTCTACTTGGATTTGAACTTGGTATTTGGATAAATAAAAAAACAAGATTCCCACTATTTAATCCGCTTTTAATAGCAATTGCATTTGTTATTGGTTACTTACTTCTATTCCACATTAGTTATAATCAATTTAACCAAGGCGGACAATTTATAACTGATTTATTAGAACCTGCAACCGTTGTACTTGCAGTTCCTTTATATAAACAAATTGGTCTTTTAAAGAAACACTTTATACCTATTTTTTCTGGAATATTCTTTGGAAGTGGAATCGGAATAGTATATATATTCTTCCTTAGTTATTTCTTAAAACTTAGTCCTGAACTAATAAAATCACTTATGCCTAAATCTATAACTACTCCTATAGGTATGCAAGTATCTCAATCACTTGGAGGGGTTGTTCCTGTAACTGTTGTTGCTATTATTGTAACTGGTATTACAGGCGCTATAGTATATCCATTTATTCATAAGTTATTTAAAATAAAAAATCCTGTTGCAGTAGGTGTTTCTCTTGGAACATGTTCACACGCAGTAGGTACATCTAAAGCTCTTACACTTGGAGATACACAAGGTGCTATGAGTTCACTTTCTATAGGTGTGGCCGGTCTTTCTGTAGTTGTACTTGCGCCACTTCTATACCATATATTATCAAGCTTAGTTGGTTTACATTAACCTAAGCCCACTCATTAATTAAATGAGTGGGTTTTACTTTATTCTAAAAAGGAAAATAAATTGAACTTAAAACCAAATTTTAATATAATAGTATTTATAGGATAGGAGGCGTTTCGTATGAGCAAAGACGAAGAAGTTATAAAAGAGTTTAGAAATTTATTTAATAAAATGGCTTCACTTAACAAACAAAAAATGGAAGTTGTTCTTAAAGACTACAAACCCTCTGAAATTCATTGCATTGAATTTATAGGAGAAAATGTAGATTCAAATGTAACTAAACTTGCAGAAGCCTTTTATATGACTCGAGGTGCTATAAGTAAGCTTTCAAAAAAACTTATTGAAAAAAACTATATTGAAAGTTACCAAAAAGCAGATAACAAAAAAGAAGTTTATTTTAGATTAACAAAGCAAGGGAAAGAAATTTATACAACGCATGAAAAACTTCATAAAGAATTTCATGAAAGAGATAAAAGTGTTTTTAATCAAGTAAAAGATGCTGAATTTGATAGTATGCTTCGCTTTATAGCCAATTATAACAAGCACTTAGATAAAGAAATTCACAAAGCTAATATAAATGAAGTTTAAGATATGTAAGCTACCTTTTTTGAAGATAGCTTTTTTTTTATTTCTTTTTTGTTGACAAGGAAACAATTATGAATTAATATTATTGTTGACAAGGAAACAATTATGTTAATTCAAGGAGATAAATTTAAATGTTTAAATTATACACTAATACAAACAAAACAATAAATAAAAATGCATTTATATTTGGTATTATTTCTGTATTCCTATGTGGTTTAGGTCTTAGTATTATAATGCCTATTATTCCATTTTTAGTTGAACCATATATAAAAAACACAGCTCAACAAGCTATGATTGTTACATTACTAACCGCAGTCTACTCACTTTGTGTCTTTTTTGCTGCTCCAGGACTTGGTGCCTTAAGCGATAGATATGGTAGACGTCCCTTATTATTAATATGTCTTTTAGGCTCTACAATTGGATATTTAGTCTTAGGTATAGGTGGTGCTCTTTGGATTTTATTTTTAGGACGTATAATAGATGGTATCACAGGTGGTAACATTAGCACTATTTTTGCATACTTTGCTGATATTACTCCTGTGGATCAACGAACTAAATACTTTGGCTGGATAGGTGCTATTTCTGGTGCTGGAGTTATTCTTGGCCCTACTATAGGAGGATTTCTCGCTAACTTTGGTAATTTTGTCCCTCTATACTTTGGGGCATTAATAACTTTTTTAAATCTTATTTATGGATTAATTTTTATGCCCGAAAGTTTAGATAAGGAAAAGCGTCTTAAAAAGATAAGTATCATTAGTTTAAACCCTTTAACTCAACTTATAAGTATAGTATCTATAAAAAGCTTAACAAGATTTCTTATTTGTGCCTTTTTACTTTGGATTCCAAATGGTTCATTACAGGCTCTCTTATCTCAATTTTCTTTAGATACTTTCAAATTTGGTCCTACTATAATAGGTTTTATATTTTCAATTATGGGAATTCAAGATATTATTTCACAAGGACTTATAATGCCAAGATTATTACAAAAGCTTAGTGATTCTAAAATAACACTACTTGGAATGATTTCTGAATCTATTGGATATGCCTGTATTGGATTTTCAGCTATTTTTACATTCTACCCTTTGTTTATTATAGGAATGTTTATATTTGGATTTGGTGATTCAATATTTGGTCCAGCATTTAATGGAATAATTTCTAAATCTGTTGAATCTAAAAATCAAGGTAGAGTACAAGGTGGAATTCAAGCACTACAGTCATTAGCAAGAATACTTGGTCCTTTAGTTGGTGGAGGGTTATACATCTCTTTAGGCCATTCTTCTATAGCTTTTATGGGTGTTTTTTTAATACTAATCGCTATACTTATTTTACGTAAAAAAATAAAATCATAAATTAAATATAGAAGCTAACGCATAAAAAATGGAGTCTTCCCAAATACTAATCAAAAATATAATTAGGAGGACTTCTATATGAAATACCTAAAACTTCTTTTAGCTTCGTTTATCTTTACTTTGATAATGCTTACGTCAAACATCCAATTTGCTAATGCATCTATGCTCTCTTCACACAAAACATTATATACAACTCAAGATTTTAGCATTTATGGGGAACATTTAAATCTAATAATCAATTCTATAAGCAAAAATCCTGATAATTTATTTATAGATATATATTTACTCAATAATGATACTATTAACTTTACAAATATAAAAGATTTTCATCTAAAAATAATAGATGCTAAAGAACAAATAGTTGTTGATGATGTCTTTTTAGCATTAGAACTTGATAAGCCATTAAAACCACACGCTGGTGCTAGAGTTGTTCTCACCATACCACTAGATAGCAAAAAACTTAACTTTGATAAACTTGATTTTTCAAATATTACATATAATTTTAGCTATAATTACACATCAAACTAAAAAATAGATACCTACAGAAACTACTCTATAGGTATCTATTTTTTAACTCATCTAAAAAGTTCAATACTTAATAACATAAAAAATAGAATAATATATTCTAGCACTCCCACAATTTTTCGAAATTTATATTATAGCTTCAATCGAAATTCTATCTTTTTTTCTTTCTACTAACAATTTACCATTTAAACCTTTTATAACATTATTTATATTATATAATCCATATCCTCGATTTTCACCTTTAGTTGAATATCCTTTATTAGTTGCCTTCACAATATCAAAAACATACTCTTTATTTAACGTATTTTCTACAATTATGTGATGAGTAGCCTGTTCCTCCTTATACGATGTATAAATATTTAAATATACTTTCTTTTCAACGCTTCTTTCAGCTGCATAAATTGCATTATTAAGAAGATTTCCAAGAATAATAACTAACTCTGTATCATCTACCTTAATATCCATAAAGTCGCTAGTTATAGAAAAATCTATTGCTATACCTAAATTCTTCGCCTTACAAATACTTGTATATAGTATTGCTTTTACAAATGTATTTTTTACATGCAAAATTTTTTCTATGACTCTATCTGAATTAAGCTTTTCTATATATTCATTGATTTTTCCTTTTACTTCTTTTTGTTCTCCAACTTCAAGCATCATATATAAAGTATTAAGATGATTTTTATATTCATGTTCCTTAGCTCTCATTTCATCTAAATATCTTTCTAAAATAGGTTTAAATTCATTTTCTAACTCCAACCTTTGCTTTTCTTTTGCTTCATTTACAATTCTTTTCCATAAATAAACTGCTGAAATTAAAAATACAACAAATAAACCTATAACTATAAAAATCAAACTTTTATTTAATGCTAAATTGTCATATAAGATTTTAATAATAAGAAATACTAAAAGACAATTTAATCCTAGTAAACTTATACTATAGTTTCCTTTTATTATTTTTCTGTATTTATCAAAAAACTTGTTTTTTCTATATAAATATATTATTACGATTACCTGTATAAATATATTTAGTAATAAAAATATTTTTTCACTTCCACTAAATATGATATTGTTTAAAACTAATGCTCCTGTTTGTACTATTATTACAGCTAATGTTCCAAGAACAATTTCAATAAAAGCATTCAATATTTTATTCTTAGATATCATAGCAAAAGAGGTTACATGCAACATAAATAATAACATAAATGTAATATAACCAAAATTTATAGGTGTTATATAATTTATTAATCCACCTATTACGCCTAAAATAATAGAATATTTAAAATACTTAAAGATTTCATCTCCAAATATAATATTTCTATATATAGTAATTTGCAGAAATTCTAACAAAGAAAAAATTATATCTACTACTCCTTCCATTTAGTTAGAACCTCCTCTTTATAACTATTACTTAGCAATGCACTTTCAGTTCTTTCAGAAAAATTTATTTTCCATAACTTAGAATAAATCTTTTCTATACTCTTCACACGCCTTATATTAATAATATAAGATTTATGGCTTTGCAAAAGCTCTTTACAACTTTGCAATAGTTTAGTTAGGGTTATTGTCTTAGTTTCTATTACATCATTAATTGTATAAATTGTGCATTTTCTTCTAGAATATTCAGCAAAAATTATTTCTTCTTCATATAATTTAATGTCTATTCCATTATCTAAAGTTATAATTATACTATTTTTATCTCTTATATTTAAAAGTCCTTGATTTTTCATAAAAGTATTTATAATTGCTTTTATTTCATTTACATTATAAGGCTTAACTAAGAAATCATAGCAATGTGTATTTTTAAACGCATTTATTATTTGAACTAATTCTGTAGATATAAAAACTACACCAGTCAATGTGTATTTTTCTCTTTTTCTAAGTTCCTTCACAAACTCAATACCAGAACCATCTGGTAATTTAATATCAACTAAAAATAAATCTATATTCTTCTCATTTACTATATTCCTTGCCTCTTTCAAATTACCTACAGCATAAACTCTAACATCTAAATAATGTTGCTCTATTATTTTTTTCAAACCTACTCGCTGTATATAATCATCTTCAATAATTAAAATAACCAATTAATATCACCCCAAAATTATTTTAAATTAATTATATCAACATAACACTAATTGGTAAATATAGGAAATAAATCCCACTATGAATTAGGATAATTTCTTTTCTCAATTTTATAAACTAATATTACTTCTAGACTTAAACGTTTCGTAAAATCTCTTAAACTTTTAACCTTTCTATAATTGTTTCTCTATTTATCCTTTTCGATAAAATTTTGACTGTAATTATTTGTATTAAAAACATTAAAACAATAACTGTTCCTACTATAGTAAAAGGATACTTATAATTTATAAATATAGCTTGTTTCTCTAAAATTTTAACTATAAAAAATCCTAAAACTGAACCTATTCCACAACCTACTAAACTCCCAAATGCTATATATAATCTGCCTTCTATTTTCAATATTTTTTTAATTCCTTTAACAGTAACCCCTATTGCTTGTAATGTTGCAAATTCTTTCCTTCTTGCTATAACACTTGCTGCCATTGTATTCATATAGTTTAAAACACTTATAATTAAAATCATAATTGTAAGAGCATAAGCCACTAATTTAATTCCCAAAAATTCTTGTTTTAATTCACCTTTAGTATCTTCCTGTGACTGATAGGTAAATAGCATATTATTCTTTATACTTTTATCTAGATATTCATTAATCTTTTGATCTTCTCCATTTACTTGAACTTTAACAGTGGTATTGCCACCATATGCATTATCTAAAGTTTTCTTTGAGGTAAGGAATACTTCTCCAAGCCCAATAATATCTAAAGCCTCCATATACTCACTATTAACTATTGCCTGAACTTTGAACTTTTTCTCAATATACTTTCCTGTACTATCTTTGACATTAATAACAACTGCATCACCAATATTAGTATTAAACCTTTTATCCCCCTCTGATCTAAATACAATAATTTCATTTTCATCAAGCTTATTAATATTGATTTCACCAGCTATAAGCCCTACTTTTAACTCCTCTAACATTTTGTTTTCATATCCCCAAATATATGAATCTATTGTTTCTACGTCCCAATTTTTACTATCATTAAAAGATAAAACTCCTGAATTTTTAAAAGTACATGGTACTAATCCTATTTTATTTACTTCATTATTAATATCTAAAGATTTTAGCTCATTAAGAAATCTTTCGTCAAAAACATCATACTTATATTCTGTAAAATATCTACTTGCTGTAAGTATAAAATCTCCTGAAACGTATTTTTTTGATGCTTTATCCATATTAAAACCTTCAACTATAGTAGCAAGTGTAGTTAATAGTATAAAACTAATCATAATTGATGCTATAGTAATTATACTTCTCTTCTTATGTCTTAGCATATTGAGTTTAGTTAACTTAAAAATATTTATATCTACTTCACTTTTTCTTTTCTTACACTTAACTTTAGTATCAGTATACTTAACTGCTTCTATTGGTGATATTTTCCCTGCAATGTTTGCTGGCTTTATTAAAGCAACTAAAATAGTGCTAAAGGAAATAATTCCAGCTAGCCCAACAATTATCAGTTCATTTACTAAAGAAAAACTTATATTTTCAAACAAGAACTTATATGATATAAAAGATGTAATTCCCCATCCTAATAAAATTCCTAACGGAATTGCAATAAGTGCAATAATTATCCCTTCTCTAAATATCATTTTTTCAATATTTTTTTTAGTTGCTCCTATTGCTCTTAATTTACCAAATTCATTTATTTTTTCATTAATAGCTATATTAAAAATGTTATATATAACCATAACTGTTGCAACAACAATTATTAAAATAACTAATATAGCTGAAATTACTAAATTCCAATCTATCTTTCCGCTCGATATATACAGATCATTTAAACTTATATCATCTTTATTAATACCAAAAATCTCTTTTAAAGCATCTGCATAAACTTCTATATCCTGTAATTTTGTAAATACTGAATTAGCATACATAGTCCAAGGCATTCCTTCTCCATTTAAAAAAGCCAACTCTTTCTCTGAAACAAAACCATAATATATCCCTTTAACTTTTGCCTGTGCTGTAGATGATGCTATTCCAACTAATTTGAAATCCTGTTTTTTAGCATTTCCAGCTACGTCTACATAATCTAAATTTATAATTTGATTAATTTTTGCTTCTATATTATTCGTTATTAAATAATTTTCATCTAATACAATTTCTCCTACATTTTCTGCTAATTTTCCATCTAAAAGAGAGAATGCTGATAATTCAAAAGCTTTCTCATCATAATAAAACATACTAAACTTTTCATTATTTTTAATTCCGTATAGTGTAGATTTACCAGACTCAACAATATTTCCATCTTTTTTTATATTATCCAAGTTTGCTTTTTCTAAGTTATTAATCAATAACTGATACTTTCCACTTTCCTCCATAGTTTTAACTGTATAATCCTTGTAAATATTTAAAGGAATAAGTCCTGCTGCTGTTATTAAAATAGTTGCAAGAATTATAGTGAAAAGCATAATTAATGTTTTTCTTTTGTTTAACTTTAAATTTTTGAAGACTAATTTATATAAACTTTTCACACAGCATCTCCTCCTATTTTTCCATCCTCTATAGTTATAACTCTATCTGCAACCTTAGCTATTTCTTTGTTATGTGTTATCATAATTAATGTTTGTTTATATTGTTTTACAAATCCTTTTAGAAGTTCTAAAACCTCTAACTCTGTTCTAGAATCTAAATTTCCTGTTGGTTCGTCTGCTAAAACTATAGCAGGCTTGTTTATTATAGCTCTCCCTATTGCTACTCTTTGCTGCTGTCCCCCTGATAAATTCCCTGGAAGTTCGTCTTCTTTTGAATTTAATCCTAAACTAGTTATTATTTCATTTAAAAACTTTTTATCGACAGTTTCTTCATCTATTCCTAACGGAAGCATTATATTTTCAAGCACTGTAAGCGAAGGAATCAAATTATAACTTTGGAATATAAATCCTATATTTCTCCTTCTAAAAATAGTTATTTCATCATCTGTCATTTCATCTAAAGTCATCTCATTTATTTTTATACTTCCAGAACTACTCCTATCCAATCCACCTAATAAATGTAATAATGTGCTTTTTCCTGACCCAGACCTTCCTATAACAGCTACAAACTCTCCCCTATTAACACTAAATGAAACATTATCTACAGCCTTAATGGTTTCTCTACCAGCTTTATAATATTTTTTCAAATTTTTAGTTTCTACAACTTTCATCAACTTTTCCTCCATCCTTAACTCTATATTTTTATTTCAATCAGCAATTTATGCTATCTACTACTGCTTTATCAAGCCCCTCATTTTCCTTTTATTGTAAATATTGTTTTATTTAATAATAGCAGTAAGTAATTTTTTTCAACACATATTAAGATGAATTGGACATTTTCTTGTTTAAAAAAATATTTGTGGAAACTTAAACGATTATGTGGAAAGTAAAAAAAATAGATACCTACAGAAACTACTCTATAGGTATCTATTTTTCTTATATATTTTAAAAATTATTATTTTGACTTATTTATTAGTTTTGTAACAGTCTCATTTGCAAGGTAGATAAGTTTACTTTCATCTATGTTAACTAACTTTCCTTCTCTAACAACTACTTTACCATTAACTACAGTATAATCCACTCCACCTTTAAATCCTACAGTCCCAAATAGTGACTTAGGATCATATTGTGTTCCTACTAATTCAATTCTATTTGTATTAAGCATAAATAAGTCACCAGCCATACCCTCTTTTAAATGACCAATATCATTTCTTCCTAACACTCTTGCACTACCTCTTGTTGCAAGTTTTAATATATCGTATCCTGTTGGGGCTTTTGTACTTGAATTTAGTCTATGAAGTAAATATGAAACTCTTATCTCTTCTAAAAGATTTGATCCATCATTACTAGCACTTCCATCAACTGCAAGTCCAACTGGTACTCCAAGGTCTATAAGTTCAGGTATTCTAGCTATTCCTGAAGACAATTTCATGTTAGATATAGGGCAGTGTGCTATACCTGTTTGAGTCTTAGCTAATATTTTAAGCTCTTCATCATTAAAATGTATTCCATGGGCATACCATACATCATTTCCAATCCATCCTAAGCTATCCATATATTCTAATGGTCTCATTCCAAATTTTTCAATAGTAAATCTTTCTTCATCTTTAGTTTCTGCAAGGTGTGTATGAAGTCTTACATTTAATTTCCTAGCAAGTTTTGCAGATTCTTTCATTACTTCTCCTGTCACACTAAAAGGTGAACATGGTGCTAAAGCAACTTGTCTCATTGAGAAAGGATTTGGATCGTGATATTTCTTAACAAGTCTTTCTGAATCTGCAAGAATAGCATCTAATTCTTGTACTACTGAATCTGGAGGAAGTCCACCATCTTTTTTACTAAGGTCCATACTTCCTCTTGATGCAAACATTCTAATTCCGAGTTCTTTTGCTGCATCAAACTGAGTATCTATTAATGTTTCCTCTGCATCCTTTGGAAACACATAATGATGGTCAAAACATGTTGTGCATCCACATTTCATTAATTCTCCCATTCCAACCATAGAACTATATCTTATAACATCAGAATCTAAGCCTTTCCAAATTTCATAAAGATATGTGAGCCATGGGAAAAGCTCCATATTTTGAACATCTGGTAGATTTCTTGTGAAAGTTTGATATAAATGATGGTGAGTATTTATAAGTCCTGGATATACTATCATATCTTTAGCATCAATAACTTCATCAGCATCAAACACTTCATTACCAATATGTTTAATAACTCCATCTTCTATAAAGATATTAACATTATTTAAAACGCTGTCATTATCGTCACAAGTTACAACTGTTTTTATATTTTTGATAAATAAAGTTTTTTTCATGAAAATCATCTCCTCGATATACTCGAAGCAAATTTCATGCCATATTATTCTATACTAAAATTTAATTTTATCTACCGATTCAATTATTTTTCAGCCTTATTTTTATAGCTATAAAGAAAATCACTTCTTTTATTTATCATAATAATAATAAGTTATCAAATTGATAACTTATAAAAAAAACTCGCCACTAGTGACGAGTTATATAAAATATATATTTATATGAATTCTATTTTCCAGTTAAAATATCCTGTGTCTTTGTTAAGTTCGTATTTAAAATAAGCACTAAAAGTATTTCCCTTTTTGCTTTTTAAATTTCTAAATCCTACTTTTCCATTCTTAAGAAGGAGCTGAACCATTTCTTTAGATACTGTTTTTCCAAATGAAGTTATATACTTATCGTCTTTCCATATAGTAAATTTGCAACCACTCTTCCAGTTACTACATCCAAACCCTTTTTCTCCTTCAATTACAGGATTTCCACATACAGGACAATTCCCTAAACTTTCAACACCTTTATCAAGTTCAACTTTTACTCTACTAAGAGCTGATGTATCATTTTTAATTTGATTAACTGCATTAACAGTAAAATCTTTTATGAGATTTAAAAATTCTTCTTTTTGAACCTTTCCTTTTTCTATATCAGATAAAGTTTTTTCTAACCTTCCTGTATATTCAAGATCTAAAAGTTCTCTTGCTGGGAATATTTCAACCATAGTTCTACCAAGTTCTGTAGTTATAAGATTTTTTCCTTTTGTTTGTATATATCCTATGTCTTTAAGCTTTTTAATTGTTTCAGCCCTAGTAGCTGGTGTTCCTATACTAAATCCACTAAGTATAGCTGCCATCATTTCATCTGATGTTTCTTCTAAATTTTCTTCATTATCACTCTCTTGTTGATCTTCATCCTTTTTAGAATCCTTCTTCTTAAAGCTTTTACCACAAGTTTCCATAAGTCTTAATAGAGTTTTTTCCGTATGAGGTTTTGGTGGTTTTTTAGTAACTTTATTAACCTTAGCTTCAACAGTATCAACCAATTCTTTTTCTGTTACCATTGGTAATATTGTATCTTTGCTTTCTATTTTTTCTACTTTTCTCCACCCTTCAACAAGTTGTACCTTACCTCTTGAAATAAATACTCCTTTTGCCTCTGCTTTGTGTACTTTTGAAGTTATTTTTGTTTCTTCAAATTCAGCTACTGGCATAAATTGCATTAAAAATCTATTTTTTATAGCACTATACACTATAAGTTCTTCTTTACTTAAATTATTAGGCTTCATATATGTAGGAACAATAGCACTATGGCTCTCTACCTTAGAATTATCAAATATCCTTTTACTAGTAGTAAATTTTATTTCATTTTCATAAGACAACCCTACTTTTAACGTCTCTAAAACCTTTTTTGTTCTATCAATTAAACTTTCCTCAAGACATATACTACCTGTTCTAGGATATGTTATAAATTTCTTTTCATAAAGAGATTGTGCAGTTTTTAATACTTTATCTGATGTCCACCCTTTATGCTTACTTGTAATATGACCTTGAAGATTTGATAAGTTAAATAAAAACGGTGGATATTCTTTTTTCTTTTCTGTTTGTTTCTCTATAATCTCAGCCTTTTCAGACTTTATAGCCTTAGCAATAACATCAAGATACGTCTTATCCTCAAACTTTTCATCTAATTTATCTTCTTTATTTTTTTCATAATACAATCCTTCAAATTCTTTATTTTCAGAAGTTTTAAAAGTTGTAATAAGTTTATAATAACTTGTAGATTTAAAATTTTCTATTTCCTTATCTCTATCATAAATAATTTTTAAAGTTGGAAGTAATACTCTTCCTATATTTAAAATTTTATTATCATTTAAATTATATTTTATTGTAGCTACAGATGTTAAGTTTATTCCTATTATCCAGTCCGCCCACTGTCTTCCTATACCAGCATCTTGAAGTGGTTTCATTTCTGTATTAGGTTTTAAATTTTTCATTCCCTTTTCTACTTCTTTTGCTGTCCATTCATTTAAAAGTATTCTATAGACTGGTTTTTTCTCATTAAAATACATGAAAATTTCATCTGCAATAACCTGTCCTTCTCTATCAAAGTCAGTTGCTGATATTATCCCATCAACATCTTCTCTATCTACAAGCGCTTTAATAGTATTTATTTGTTTTTGTGCTCCCTTATCAGTAATAGCTCTATTCATAGAATCAACTTTTACCTTATATTTAAAATCTTCAGGTATAAAAGGAAACTTCTCAAGTCTCCACGATTTCATTCCTTCATCATAATCCTTAGCATCAAAAAGTTGTAATAAATGCCCAAATGCCCAAGTTACAAAATAATCTTCGCCTTCATAATAGCCATCTTTTCTTCCCTTTATCTTCAAAGCCTCTGCTATATTCTTAGCTACTGATGGCTTTTCTGCTATAATAACCTTTTTCAAAAAATCACTCTCCTGAGTTTACTTCCATTTCTTATTATGTATATTATTATCTTCATCTAATAACTTTAAACTATATTTAATACATAAGAAAACCTACAACTTTTAATATTGTAGGTCTATATTTCAATTATAATATAAACTTAGATGCAATTCAAAGATAGTTTATTTTACGTCTATGAGATAAATCTTTTACTCTTTTTCTATCGCCTTTAATAGCTCTTTAAATCTGCTAGTTTCTCTCACTTTTTCTAAATCATCATCCTTCATAATATATTTTAAAAATGATTCATGCATTTTATAAGCTTTTATAATATCATCTGTAGCCTCATCTATTTGGTTATTTAAAGCATAAAAACAAGCTCTATTATAATATAAGAATTCAGATGCTGGATTATATAAAATTCCTTGTGTAAGAGTAGTTATCCCTTTTTCTAATTCGCCCTCTTCTTTTTGAATTACAGCAAGATTTAAAAAACTTCCATCATGCCCTGGATTTTTATTTATTGATTTAATATACATAGCCTTACTTTTATCAATTATGTTTAGCTTCCTATATATAACTCCCATATTATAAAGAGCCATATAATTTTCTCTATCTATATCTAAAGCCCTTTGAAACATTCTATAAGCTTTATTTATTTCATTTCTTTCCTCATATATAGCCCCAAGGTTCATACATCCCCAAAAATCATCAGGACATATTTTTAAAAGCTTCTCATACCAATATATAGCTTCTTCTTTTTCTCCATTAACGTC
>JBOFRC010000173.1:0-2574 GCA_051650825.1 Sarcina sp.
AGCATGTTTATAGGCATGCTCTTGTAATATGTATATAAGTTAATGACTGTAATAGTATAAGTTAAATATAATTGCAGTAAAACATCACTTTATATGTATATCAAAATTATTTGCTTTTTCTAAGTTTATTTAAGTTATAAAGGTTTATTAAAATTATTACAAAGTTAGATAATGCTACAGGATAAGCTTTAACTATTAAACCATAAATAACAAATAATAAGCACCCTATAGAGTTAACAACTCTTAATTTTCCCATTGATGTCATTAACAATGAAATGACTACAAAGATTGATGCTAAATATCCAATCCAATCGATTATAATTGTATACAATGTAAATACCTCCATGTATTTTAATTTCGTAATATATGTAATACTATTATATGATACAGAAACCCTATTAAAAAAACGTTACTAAAAGGTTACATAATATAATGAGAGTAAATTTTAATATATTGAAAAAAAATAATATTTTTTGCAACAAAATTGTTTGTTAATTTGTATTAATAGTGAAGGAGGGGGACAATGATAACATTAGAACGAAGAGTAATGTCTATAGATGAAATTATAGATATGTATTCGAATACAGTATATAGGTTAGCTTTCTCTAGGACTAAGAATGTATATGATGCGCAAGATATAGTGCAGGATGTTTTTATGAAAATTATGGGACTTGATAAAAATTTTGAAAGTGAAGAGCATTTAAAATCATGGCTACTTAGAGTTACTATAAATGTTAGTAAAAATTTATTGACAACCGCTTGGTTTAAAAGAACTACAGCATTAGAAGACAATATGGTGACTTATATAAAAGAAGAAAGTGAGGTTTATAAATATGTATTCAAGCTTCCGACTAAATATAGAACAGTAATTCACTTATTTTATTATGAGGAGTTGAAAACCTCAGAAATAGCAAAACTTTTAGATTTAAATGAAAATACGGTAAGATCTCAATTAGCTAGAGGAAGGGAGATTTTAAAGAAGGAAATGAAAGGGGTAGAACTTGATGTTTTCTGATAAATACAAAAAAGATAATGAAAAAATTAAATTAGATGATTCATTTAAGGTGAATTTAAAAAATAATTTAAAAAAGGGTGATAACATTATGGTGAAAAGTAATAAAAAATTAAAAGTTATAGTTGGATTAGCTGCAGTTACAGCTTTACTTATAGGCGGATCACTTTTTGCTAATAAAGCAGGTGTAGACTTAGATGGAAAAATAGCTGGTAATGAGCAAGTAGAAGATTTAGACACTAAAGGAGGTTCTTCAGAGGGAAATATAGGTTCAACTTCAATGGCTGAATTTTTACATTATAATGGTAAAATTTATAATTTTGTTGCAAACAATGTGAAAATAGAAAGTATTGATGAAATTAAGGGTGAAAAATTAGGTGTGACTAAGCTCGGGGATGAAAAAGAAAATTTAACTAGTTTTATAGCAGGGCAAGAAATTTATAAACTAAAAGGATATGATGATAGTGTTCTTATGGGTATTAGCACTGTGGAAAATGAAAAAACTATACACATATATCAATCCTATGATAGCAAAATTATAAAAAATGGTGCAGATTTGTTAGATATATTTAAAATTGAGGGAAATGTTAAAAGTATTAATTCAATTTTAGGAACAGGAGAATTAAATAATACAAATAATGGATATATTGAAACGTTATTTAGCGAAATAAAAAAAGCAAAAAATATTAATGAAGATAATGAGCTTATGAAAGATTTTTATATTAAAAATAAAAATGTTAAAGGAATACAAATAACATTAACTGATGGAATTATGAGAACTTTTGATATCTATGAAACAGGATATGTTTTTATTGATGGGTATATTTTTGATATTGAGAATAAAGGCTTAGTGAAAGAAATATATGATAAACTTTAAAGGAAATATTAAAAATGCTGATAGGTAAAATGGACTATCGGCATTTTTAATTATATTTAATTGAATTTATCCTTATATGACAGTATACTACTGATGAAAATAGTAAGACTTAATATACTTGTTACAGCAATTACTATAGCAATTGCTCTTGCAAGTGTGCTAACAGGTGCAATGTAACCATATCCTATAGTAGAAAAGCTTATTATAGTATAATAAAATAGACTGAAATATCCATTTACATTTGTGTATGCATTTATGTTTACATTGTAAGCCGTACATACAGCTAAAAAGAGATTTATAATTATCATAAATAAAATAATTAATGCAGCAGTTAAAATTCTTTTGAAGCTAACATTATCTTGATTTTTATTTTTGATATTTATAGGATTAATCATAAGCCTTAATAATGAGCGTAATGTCAAAAGGTAGGTTATTCCAAGACAAAATAGTGATAATCCATAGATCTTTTTAAATTCAGTTGGGAAAATTATAAGTATAAATAGGTATATACTTATAACAAAAAAGCTAGCTAAAAGATCTATTTGAAAGTCTTTATCGTCAGTTGCTCTTATAAACATATTAATTTTAAGAAATAAGTTAAGTATATAGCCTATAACATAATAAATAATAATTGCAGTTACTACAATAGTCAAAAATTTGAGCACATATGAATTATGAGATGTTT
>JBOFRC010000174.1:0-4873 GCA_051650825.1 Sarcina sp.
TTGTTCCTTCTAGTCCACTTGCAACTACCTTACTTTCTGTTATTCCATCAACGTGTACTGGTTTGTTTGTATATGGATCTATTACTTCTACTTTTCTTATTATTGTTACTGTATTATTTGGTACTAAGTTGTAAACTACCTTGTTTGTTCCTGTTAATTTTATTTCTTTTGGAACATTCTCCATCTCTTTTCCTGTGTATGTGTTTCCATCAACTGTTACTGATCCAACATGATATCCTGCAACTACTTCTGCTTGTCCTATTCCTTTTATATCTCCAACTATTCCCGATTCAACAACTGGATTCCCCTCAACTTTATCACCAATCTTTGATTCGATTGTTAATGTAGCTGGGTTTTGTGTTAATGTTATAGTTTGTGTTCCATCTGTTTTTAATGTTTCTTTTCCTGATTTCACTCCTGATTCTGTCATTGTATATATACTTGAATCTGGATTTTTAAAACTTGGAATTATAACAGTTGTTCCTTCAAGTCCTTTTGCTATAACACTAGTTTCTAGTGTTTTTATTATATTACCCTCTGGATCTTTTATTTGCACTATTCTTATAATTTTACATTCAGGTATTTTTTCAATGTGTTGAATTATATTTATTATTTTTATACCATTTTCTATATTACTAGTTACTTCTTGTTTTCCAGATATTTTATATCCATTTGGTATTTTTGTTTCAGAAGCTGTTATATCTTGAAGTCCATCTACTGTAGTACTTGTAATTCCATCTATAACATTTGCCGCTCCTTCACTTAAAGAAAATTTTCCTCCATCAACAACTTTTTTTGTATTTATATCAACATACTTAGCATTCACTTGTGTTTTATATTCAGAAAGAATATAAAGAATCTTATTATCATTAGAATCAAATTTTTTTGGTAATTTATAATCTTTCATTTCAGACTCAGATAATTTTTTGTTATTAACTATTATCTCTGATATATAATAATTTTTAGGTATTGTTGGTAATATTAAATTTGTACTCTCTCCAACTTGTCCTTTAGCTGTTTGCTGTGATACATCCCTATCTGTTAACGCTCCAGTATTTGTTACATAACGCCCATCTTTCAATTGTACTGTTACTGTATCCGTTGATACTTTAGCTATTGTATATACAATATTTTGATTTCCGTTTTCAAAATATGTTGGCAGAGGATAATTTTCATATGTTTCGCCTTTAGATAAATGAATTTCTTGTCCATTTATACTCATACCAATTATAGTATATCCTTTGGGTACTATTGGCTTATTAATATCAGCTTTACTATATGGAACCCCTTTTAGATTTTGTTGTAATACATTTTGAGTAATTAAAGGATTTATATCATGTAACTGGCTATCTAAACCTACATATTGACCATGTGGATACTCTTTACTATTTTGAGTTTTAACTTCTACACTTATTCCTGGCTCATTAAAAGCATCTGCTTCTATAGTATTATAAATTATTGCAGGATTATAATCCCAATCTTTTGTTGCGCCAGCATTTGTTATTGCTACAGTATTATTTGCTGCTTGATTAGCAAGTGTTGTATTAATAGACGCTAAAGAATTTGCCTGATCTTTTTCATTCATAGGATAAAAGTTAATATTCCCACCAAAGTTAGAACACACCCTTACTGTAGGAACCCCATTTTTACCTTTAAAAGGCACTACTGTTCCTAAAATATTTACACCATTTCCATATTTATATTTTGTTCCAACTTTAAGCTTTGGAACTTGTATATCTTCAGTATAAAAAGTTAAAGGAATAACATTTTGTGTAAAAGTTATATCCTTACCTTCTTTATTTTTTAGTATTGAAAATTCTTGTCCTTGATTTTGATATTTTACATAACAATCATTTAATCCAAAAGGAACATCATTTCCTGGTTGAGCGCTATACCTATCCGTTCCAGCTATAGGTGAAAAAACATAATAGGGAACATTTATTTTATCCCCTGTAGGTGTTGTAAATGATTCTTCTTGCTTTTCAACAATCCCTTGTGTTAGCATATTCCCCTTCTTATTCCACACTTGAATCATAACTCCATTTAGATTAGTATTTGTCGACAAGAAAATTTTCCCAACAGGTATGAAGCCACTATAGTTTTGAAAGTTCATTACCACATCATCACCTAGCTTACTAACATCAAGGTTCCTCATTTTTATCACTTTATTTAACTGTGCTTTTAACCATATATTTCTTGTTGCAGAAGCTGTAACTCCATTATTGTTATTATTATTTTGTGAATTTAATAACACAGCATGTTCTGACACTGTCTGTCCTGCAACTGATGGTGCTACACTAGTAACTGCCATAGAGGCTGTCATCATAGCAGCCATAGCTTTTTTACTTAACATATATTTCTTCCTCCTTAGTTAATCTTCAAAATAAAATTTAGTATTTTTAAATATTAAATTTCACTTTAAAAATTTTTATTTAACCCGAACTAAATTTTATTTTCAGAATTAAATAATTTTATTTTCTCTATAAATTTTCAAATACCCTATTTAATTTTTATGTATTCTTGTAATTAAAAAATAAGGTTAATAATCATTAAACCTTATCACTTCTCTTACACTATATACTTTTAAATTGTTGTTAAAAATTAAATTTGGATATTCTTTCTATATAACATAACTAATTATATACATTTAATCGTAATAACTGTCAAAAAACTCTTTTATTAACAAATAAATATTTTTCCTCTTTTAATTTAACAATTTATCAAATATAAGCTAATAATTTAAATGTTTTCCATATTTACTTGTATTAGTTTAAAAGTTCTTTTTTTAGGCATAATTTCTTTTTTTATTTATTAACATTTTATTTTTTCATCGTTCATACTTTATTCACATAAAACTGCATTTATACATATTTTCAAAACTTGTCTATACCAATTTTAATCATTTTTTTAATTTAATTAAAACTGTTTTTTCTTCAAAAATAGATAAATAATTTTAAATATTTCGTTACTTAAATGCATTAATATTAATACTATCGAAGAAATAATGTATATTTATTAAACATAATATTTAGCAAAACATCTGGTAGTATAAAAAAAATGCGTAAGTTTTAAACTTACGCATAAAAATATTTCGTATTTATATTAATTATTTACTATAATCAACTACTACCCTACTAGTAACCACACTTTTTATAAATACACCTGCTTCTTTATGTTTTTTATGAATTTGATACGCATCTAAATCTTCCTGTGATTTAAATGTTGAATATAAAACTACATCATAAGCTGCATCAGACTTATTGATATCTATACCTACTTCAATTTCAACAATTTCTTCAATTTCAGCTTTTAAAGCTTCTAAAGATGCTTTTATTTTATTAGCATTCTCAACTTTATTTTCTTCTTTTAATTTCCACATAACTATATGCTTTATCATATATCTAACCACCTATCATTTGATTATATAAAAATATACTTATTTTTATAAGTATATTTTTACTTTACTAAAAGCACTTATATCTGTCAAAGCATATTAACATTTATTTGCTAATATACTGTGAACTTTATAAAGAAATTTAGTTAAATATTACTGTTGCTAATTGTTTAGAATCTTCACTTATAGGTATAATTTTTTTAAGTTATCATGATAAATAGCATACAACTACAATCTAAAAGTAAACTTCCGTATGCTAAAATTTTTTTAAATTTAAGGGGTTAAAATATATGAACAATAAAAAATTAGTAATCTTTACTTCAAGTACAATCCTTACTTGTTCCTTAGCACTTGGTTCATCATATTATATGGGAAAACTTGTTTATAATGGTTCTGTCGGTTCAGAACAAACTGTCAAAAATGAAGAAATGTTAGCAGTCTATAGCAGTAGAGCAAATAAACCACTAAAAGTTTTAGAAAAATATAAATATACTGATTTAATGATTGAAAGACCTCAAAACAAATACAATATTGAAGCAAAATTATTTGAAGCTACAAGTAAAACTGAAAATACAATAGTTTTAGTACATGGTATCGGTAGCAATTATAATGAATATCTATTATATGCTCAAGAATACTTAAATAATGGATTTAATGTAATGCTTTATAATCAAAGAAATACAGGGCTTAGTGGTGGAAATAATTATACTTTTGGACTTTATGAAAAACATGATTTAGATGCTGTTACAAAATACGTTTCTAAACAATATCCTGATGGTAAACTTGGAGTACAAGGGTTTTCTATGGGTGCTGCTACTGCTGCTATGCATTCAAAAATCAATGAAACTCATAAAATAGTAGATTTTTATATTTTAGAAGGACCTTACAGTGATATGAATGATGCTATTGATTTAGGAATAAAAGCTGAAAATATACCTCTAATCCCAATTTCTTATATACGTTTTTGGGGTAATATTTATAATAAAAGACATGCTGGATTTGAATATAATGATGTAAAACCAGCTCAAGAAGTAAAATCAATAACAACACCTATGATGATTATTTATGGTGAAAAAGATACTGTTTGCGCACCTGAAAATTCAATTGAAATTTATGAAAATATTCCACATAGTAAAAAGGAATTATGGGAAATTAAAAATTCAGGTCATGTTGAAGGATGGAAAGATACTGGAGATGAATATTTCAAAAGAATTTTTAAATTTATATCTAAATACTCAATTAACTAAAATTTTTTTTAGTTCGAAATCAATTTATTTACATACTGCTCGTAGATACTGTATTTATGGGCAGTTTTATTTTTTAGTAAATCCTTATTTAAAAAGTACCTCCCTTTTATTTTTTGAAAATTATAATATAATTTATTTAGAATAGTCATCTATTTATATTTAAAATTTCAAAATTATAAATTGAAAGCTTAAATAAAGCAAAATAGACTAAGGAGAAAATATTTATGGGACT
>JBOFRC010000175.1:0-3049 GCA_051650825.1 Sarcina sp.
TAGAGCAACCGGCTCATAACCGGTAGGTCCCGGGTTCGAATCCCTGAGGATGCACCATTACGGGGGTATAGCTCAGTTGGGAGAGCACTTGCCTTGCACGCAAGGGGTCATGAGTTCGAATCTCATTATCTCCACCATAAAATCTGTGAATTTTCACAGATTTTTTTTATTTGGCAACTTATAAGGATCAAACAATTCTTAAAAAGGTACATAAAAAATAGACTAAGCATTTAGTTATATAAATGCTTAGTCTATTTTTATTTATTTTGAGATATTTTGGCCTCGGTTAATGCTGAATTTACAGCCGCTTTCCAATTTGCACTTATATCTGGGATTTCAGGTATATTAGGAACATTTGTACTTTGTTTTTGAATTATAGAATCTGCAAAGCTAACTCTATAATAGTTAATATTAGGGTAATATGTTCCATCAACATCTTTTCCTATGTATTTAGAATAGTCTATCTCTTTTCCAGAGGTATCTAATACTTTTAAGGTTATATCTGATATTTTTCCATTCATTATTGTAACTACGGCTTCTTCTTGACCTGTGCTAGTTATTTGTGATTTTCCTGTATATGTACCATTTTTGTATTCCGTCTTAGCGGTACTTGGGACTGGTTGAGGATTACTTTTTTTATTATCCTCAATTTGCTTTCCTTCTTGTGGCGAGTTTTTAGTAGTACATGAAATTAAAGAAAAGCTACTAAGCATAAGTATAAGAAAAAATATTAATATTTTGTTTTGTATTTTCATTTGAATTTACAAGGAAAATTATTTTATTAATAATTTTTTGTTCCTTGTGCACCTCCTTTTTTTATAGGATAAATTATCTTTAAAGGAATAATTTAACTTTAAAATAGAAATATATACATTTAGTAATTCCAAATAATTATAAATTTATGCATAATTATTTATTGTTTTATTGAAGAAATAAATAGACTTGATAGTTTTCTAGCATGGGAAGTTATAAATTTATATTTAGCTATTAAAATCGTGTAAACTTTAGATGAAGTTTGTATAAATATGGCGTATTTTTCAAAAATTTATATTTTTATGCGGTATAATTATTGTATTGGATAAAGGTAGACACGATTCAGTTTGGATTTTGATTCTAACTGAAATTTAAAGTGAGATTATTTAAGAGCAGATGTTTTGTTATCTCTTAGGTATAAAAAGAGTAGTAGAAATATTGGCTATCAGATAAATTAAAACTGACAGATGAGGGGTTTCTAGAAAGGAGGATTGCTAAATTTATAATTAAGTTAGCAATATTAGTGTATGGCGAATAAGGAATTAAAAAAAGAAATTGGTTTGTTTATGGCTACAGCATTAGTTATAAGTAATATGGTTGGAGCAGGTATATTGATGCTCCCTGCTACACTTGCACAAGTTTCGGGACCAGGAGCTACAATTATAGCATGGACATTAACAGGTGTAGGGGCACTTATAATGGCATTAACTTTCGCTAATTTAGGGTCTAAAATTCCTAAAAATGGTGGGATTTATGAATACTCTAGAATGGCATATGGAAACTTTGGTGGATTTATGTCTGCATGGTTATATTGGAATGGTTCTTGGATTGGAAACGCATCAATGTTTATTGTTGCAACAACGTATTTAACAGGAGTTTTTCCTATATTAGGTCAAAATAAAATAATATGTTTTATTTTTGCATCAAGTCTTTTATGGATGTGTACTTATATTAATATTCGAGGCACTAAATTTGCTGGAAGAATAACAGCTGGGCTTACTGTTTTTAAGATATTATTATTTGGAACTTTTATAGTTATTGCATTTATGGGATTCAATAAAGCAAATATAACACCAATGTTTCCAACTGGAAAGGGAATTGGTACTATTCCTCTAGCAGCAGGGGTTACTCTTTGGGCGTTTATGGGATTAGAAACAGCATCTGTTACAGGTGGGGAAATAAAAAATCCAGAGAAGAATATTAAAAGAAGTACAATTTTAGGTATGCTTATTAGTGCTAGTTTATATTTGGTTATTAGTATAGCTGCTATGGGAGCTATGAGTCAAACTGATTTAGCTGCTAGTTCAGCACCTATAACAGATATTATTTCAAAGGTGCTTAATGTTGGGAATCTATCTATTATTAGTATTTTTATAGCAATCAGTGTTTTAGGAACATCTTTAGGATGGTTGTTATCAACAGCGAGAGTTAGCTTCGCTGCTGGGGAAGATGGAGTTTTTCCAAAAGTTTTTTCAAAGATACATCCAAAGTATGGAACACCATATATGTCTCTTATAATTAGTTCTATTTTAGTTAATGTTATTTTACTTATGAACTTTACTGAGGGATTAGCTGGTGCTTATAATTTCGTTGTGTTACTTGCAACTTTAAGTTATTTGCCTGTGTATGGTTTCTCAGCTATAGCGGAGATAGTTCTTATGTCTAAGAGTGAATATAAGAGTAGTGTGAAAAATTATACTTTATTAGTAGTGAGAGCTTTATTCGCATTTGGATTTTCTATATGGGGAATAATTTCATCAGGTGCTCAAACAGTAATGTTTGGATTTATTCTTCTTATGTTAGCGGTTCCTGTTTATGCTTATATGAGAGTAAAAGGTGGACTTAGCGAAGAAATTGTAAATTAAGAAAATTTTCCCATTGTTAATTAGAGCGGTGGGAGAAGGGTTTAGATAGCTTTAATGAAGTATAAAATATAAGCACATATTTTGTAAGTAGATACTAAGTTTTAGGTATCTACTTATTTTTTGTCGTAAATTTGTGAAATTTATGTGTACTAAATTAAGTAATTTATTATATAATATGATATAAGAAGTGATATAATTGTTTTAAAGAAATAGTGCAGATACTTAAAAAAGCTCAGAATAATAATTTTTTATTATTTGTTTAAATGGGGTGTGAAGCAATATGAACCTACAGGAACTTGAAGAGATGCTAGTTGAACTTAAGTTAAAGAAGAGAGAACTTATTTTAGCTAGTGAAAATACTTATACCTTAGATGAGGAGATTAAAAACTTAGAAGAAGAAATTAAAAAGAAGAAGAGTAATAATTAACTTG
>JBOFRC010000176.1:0-12641 GCA_051650825.1 Sarcina sp.
CTCACACTCTTCAATAGTATAATTGCATCTATAACCTCGATTTTTGCATACTAAATTTATTTTGTTAAACTTATTATCTTTACAATTACTTTGTTCTATATACTTATTTATACTCATATATTAACCTCCAAAATGCAAATGCTTGTCCTTATAGTTATTATATGTATATAAAAGTTTATTGTTATCGTTAAATTTTTATAAATAAAAGAACCCTATAAGATAAATACTGTTATTGAAGTATCTATCTTATAGGGTATATTTTTTCTGCAAATTAAAATTTTTAATTTGCTGTTTTAGCTGTTCCTGGTAATTGATTAGAATCACCATCTGTTACTAAAGGTAAATTATTAAATGTATTGACAGGCGCATTTTCAATGACCTTAAATTGGTATCCATTTTGTTTGAAATAATTAATAACTGCTGGTAATGCTTTGACTGTATCTACTTTAGCTCCAGCATCATGCATAAGAACAACAACTTGTTTTTTATCGCCAATTTGTGTTTTCATAGTAGCTAAAAGTTTATTTATATCTAATTGACCAGCTGTTTCTGCATCTCCTGTTTCTGCATTCCAATCAAGTGCAGTTAAATGAAGTTTATCAAGTGTTTTATTGAAAGCCTCAATATTTTTATCATCATAATATTTTCTTGACATATATCCGCCTGGCATCCTTAAAATTCTAGTATCAAAATTAGGGCCAAGTAAATCTTGTAAAAGGTCTACTGTTTCGTTATGCTGCTTCATATACTCAGTTACATTTACACTATTTCCTGGATATAGCTCGCTATAATTATGATCAAATGTATGATCTCCTATCGCATTTCCATCCATAATTTCTTCTCTTACAACTTTTTGTAATTCAGGATAGCTCTTTAAAAATGTTCCAACAACAAAGAATGTAGCATGTACATTATTTTCTTTTAATATTTGTAAGATTTGAGGTGTATTATTAGGACTTGGTCCATCATCAAATGTTAAAAAGACTTCTTTTTCATTTCCTATATCTTTACCATTTATTATTTGTGCTACTTGATTAGCTGGTACAGCATAACTCTGAGCAGATTTAATTAAATTTTCTCCTGGTACTATAAGATTTGGGTTATAACCTTTATATATAGGATTAATATATCCTAAACTTTTATTACTAGCCCAATGTCCTGTCTCTAATTGATGCATTTGAGCTGGTGTTATAGTACTTGTAGTGTCTGATTGCTTATTTGTATTATTGCTAGAAGTATTAGTTTTAGGTTTTGTAACAACTTTTGCTTGTGATGAATTATTTATAATTTTTTTTATACCATAATATCCTCCACCAACTACAATTGCTGCTATAATTATTGCTATAATTCTATTTCTCATTATTCTTTTTTTTCTGTTATTCATTATTTGTTCCTCTTTTCTTATTCACTGTCTAGAACATTATTTAAAAATTTCATAAGAAATTTTTAAATAATGTCCTAAGTATATGTACTATTTCTATATGCTAAATAAAATAAATCTTTACTTTAAAAACGTATAAAAAGAACTCTCAATTTAAATATGTACTAATTTAAATTTATATCTCTATAAACCTCCTAAATAAGTCTACAGTAATTTTAAAATAAATTCGTAACATTAATCTTACATTATTAATTATATTTTAACTAAATATTCTTTTTTGTAATTAAAATTAAAACAAAAAAAAGTCTATGAAATTATATATCATAGACTTTTTGTATATTTGCTTATGCTGGGAATCCTGGCTTTGTTGCAGCAGTTTGTCCTTGGTTAGAATCTGTGCTGTAATCAACATCTGAAATTCCATTAAATGATTGAGTTGGTGCATTCTTAATTACCATGAATTTATATCCGTGCTCTTTAAAGAATGTTATAACTCCTTGAAGACCTGCAACTGTATCAGTTTTAGCTCCTGCATCATGCATTAAGATAACATCTTGAGGCATATCTTGCCATCCTTGTGTTGAGCATGCAAGCATTTTAGCTGGGCTTATTTCTTGAGTTGTTGCAGCAACTCCTGAATCTGCTGTCCAGTCCATAGCTGTCCATCCTTCTTGATTTAAAGCTTTATTAAACTCTTCTAAATGTGGGTCATGGTAGTAAACTCTTGACATATATCCACCTGGAAGTCTTAAAGCTCTAGTATCAAAGTGAGGTCCTAAAACATAATGTTCTAAATCTTTACATTCATTTATTTGTTGCATAAAGACAGGAACATCTACTGTTGAAACTCCACTTGTTGATGGGTAAAGTACTGATAATTGGTGAGTAAACGTATGATCTCCAACTGCATTTCCATCCATAATTTCTTGTCTAACTATATTTTGAATAGGTCCATTATTCTTTAAATGGTCTCCTATTAAGAAGAATGTAGCATGCACTCCATTTTCTTTAAGTATGTTAAGGATTTTAGGAGTATTATTAATACTTGGACCATCATCAAATGTTAAAAATACTTCTTTTTGCTTAAGATTTGAGTGACCTGAAACCATAAGTGCAACTTGGTTAACCGGTACTGCGTAACTATTAGCTGAGTAAATAAGGTTTTCCCCTGGGATAATCTCATTAGGTTTATACCAACTTGGCATAGGATTTACATATCCTAAATTGTATGGTGCATTGAATCCTGCCTTCATTTGCGCAAGGTCTGCATCTGATATTGGACCTGCTGTAGCTCCTAAATCTGGTACTGTTGTATATGAAGATTTTATAGTTGCAACAGATTGTCCTTTTCCATCATTTAATATTGGTGATGTACCTGTGGCTGCATCATAACCCGGATTTTCATATAAATCACCTTTTCCTGTTCCTTTAACTGGTGTTGTTGTTGCTTTTGTTATATCACTAGCTGTTGTTTTAGCTGGTTTTGAGATTTCTGCATTTGCTGTATCTGCTTTAGCTAAAGTTGCTGTTGTTGTTTTAGCTGTTGTAGTCTTACTACTATCATGTGTATAGAAATAAGTACCTACACCTATACCAGCGACAACTAATGCTGCTATAATAACACCAATCGTCTTATTCATACTTCCATTTTTTTTTCTTCTAATCATTATTGCATTTCTCCTAATATAAAATTAATCTAAAATTCCTATGCGATTTAATCGCTCATTAATCTATACTTAGGATAGCATTTGCAAATCATTCTAAAGTAACAAAACATATACGATATATTTAATATTTGTTTATATTATTATTATTATATTTTACATACAAGTAAATGTTATAACATATATGCAAAATCTATATCACTCACTTGTATAATAGTTGTAAAATATATAAAAAAAGATTTTAAAAGTCAATCAAATTTATATCCTAAAGATATCAAAATAAAATCTTTATATAAATTATTATTTTTTATAAATATAATAGCTAATATATCTAATAATGCTGTTTTATATAGATATAATATAATTAAAACTAACTAAATATTTATGGTAAATGTTCTAATAAGATTTTTATTTCTTCTAGTTCCATATACTTTTTTAATTCTTCATCTTTAAAAAACATTTCTTTTAACATTTTTTTATGATTAAAAATTTTAGATATTGCTGAATTTTGTTTATTTTTAACTTCTAACTCGCTCATATACCATTTAACTGAATTTTTTACATAATTATCAAATCTATTTATACTTTCTAACATATTTTTAATCGCTTCTATTATTTGAGTTTCATCTTTATTTTCTTTAGCAATATTTAAAAGCAATGAGTAATGAGTAAAATCATCATTATATTCAAAAGCATTCCATACATTTTTTCTTAAATTTATATATTTTTTTGCTATGTTAACATCTTCTTTTAAATATACTTCTGCAAGAGAGCCTAATAATAAATTAATATTCATAGTTGCATATGCCAATTCTTGTTGTAATTCTTTTATCGCAGTCTTTCTATCTCCTTTTTTTATATAAATATGTGAGAGCATTGCTGCTTTAGACATTTTACTAGATTCTATTTTTTCATAAATTTTTATCGCTTTATCATACTCCTCTAAGACTGTATATATAGATGCTATCTGAATAATACTTCCTTCTATTAACTCTTTATCGTTAGAATTATTCATTACATCATTAAACAACACTAGTACTTTACTCATTTTAACTCTTTTTTCTTCATCACTTAAATTCATGGTTCTCATAAGCATAATATTTCCTAAATAGTATTTAAGTTTATAGGATTTAGTATACTTTTTTAAATATTTACTGCATAAATTTTCTCCTCCATCAAAAGAACTCTCAAATGCATTTGCACATTCTAAACTTATATCTTGCACTAACTCCTCATCTATCGGAACATAATATCCTAATAAATCATCAATACTTACTTCAAAAAAAGTTGCTATTAATGGAAGCAATGTAATATCAGGGTATGATGCTCCTCCTTCCCATTTTGAAACAGCAGCAACTGATACCCCTACTATTTTTGATAATTCTTCTTGTGTGATTGCTTTTTCTTTTCTAAGTCTATAAATATTTTTGCCTATATCTAAAATATTCATTTAAATTTTATTCCCCTTTCATTCTTAAAAACATTAAAAATTATTACTAAAAGCACTAAGTAACTAAATAAATTATACATTTTAAAATCAAGAAATTTAATTGTATAAAATATATATAATATAAATATTATTATCGTCCCTGTAATCGTAACTTTAAACTTTTTCATTTTACTACCTCCAAATACAATCAAAACTCTTAATTAAATTATATAAGCTCCATTGTATACAAACAATGGAGCCGTAGTTTAGTTCACCATAAATAAAATTAACTTTTAGTTGAATAATTCCATCATAACTAAATTTTGAATTTCTTTAAATCCTGATTTCTCATAAAAATTTAACACTCTTTTTTCTTTTAAAGTATATAAGCTAACTTGTACAATTCCTTTTTTTCTTAAAACATTCATATAATATTCTAAAGTTTGACTTCCAACTCCATTTCCTTTTGATGTATTATCTACACAAAATTCTTTTATTAAAAATCTTATTCCATCATAATATTCTTCTTCATGCCCGACAATAATTGCTGATGGCGTCTCCTTAACATATGTTATAAACCCCAGCGCTCCTTCATTTCTCATAATTTGTGAAATTCTTTTCTTTGCTGTTATATCATCCCACTTTTCATACCATGGTTCAGCATTAAAACTTCTTTTAAAAATTCCAGCTGCTATCTCAATATTATTATCACTTATACTCACAAATTTCATAACTCAGTTCTCCTTAATTTTAATTTTCGTTTGAATACATTATACCGTATTCAAATTATTTTTCATAAATTGATTTGAATATTTAAAATTATATAAAAATATACTTTTTATATTCATAAATATATTACTATCAACCTACTTTTAAATTTAACTTAATACTAATTTTTAACTATAAGCCTCTAAATACATATTCTTCTTAAACCTTATTTATAAAAATATTAATTCAATTTATATATAGCTATTAAATTAGCACCCCTTCCTTTAATGATATTTATTTTTAATTGATATTTGTTTTCATTTGATGTATAATAAAATTAATTAAATCACAAAAATATAATTAACATATTAGGAGGTATATATATGTTTATAAAAAATTATTTAAACTCAATAAAAAAATTCAAATTCTTTTATATAGCATTTTTAATAATATATATAGCTTTCATAGCTTATAATAATTTAAATAATCCTATTGAAATTTTATCTAAAAGTATTGGTGGAATTATCTTATTCCTAATTATAGACTTAAGCTTTTCATTTAAATCACTTTATAAAAATCATTTAAAAAAGCAAAAACTAAAAAATATTAAAATATCTGAATTAGGTGGCAGTCCCGCCTTAAGTAAAATTTGTTAAAATAAAAGCATTTCTAAAATATATTATTAATTTAGAAATGCTTTTTGACTATTTTTTTTCTAACTCTAAAAATTCCGCTCCTATAGCTTCTACAAAATGACTAAGCTTTGTTTTGTAATGACTATTTTTATTAATTCTTTCATTTGGATAAGTTAAAATTAAATTTTTTTTAGCTCGTGTTATTGCTACATAAAAAAGTTTCCCCTCTTCATCAAGTTCTCCTCTATATATAGGGAATAAACCTTCTATTAAACCAGAAACTATAACATTTTCAAATTCTAATCCTTTCGCTTGATGTACTGTTATTATTGGAATTCGTGGATGCTTATCTTTATTTGCTAATAATTCTTCAACTTCTCCACTAGATAATCCAGTAATATCTACAGCAGAAATTAATGCATCTCTTGGCGATTTTTCCGTCTCATCTAATGCACTAAGTATTCTATGAAACTCTGCAATTTTCCCAAATCTATTTTCTTGTTCATCAATAGGATATTTAGCTAATAAATTAAAACTTTTTTGTATTTCTAATATAATTTCAAATGGTCTAAGCTCATAAGACTTTTCTTTTAAATTATTATATTTTGATCTAAACTCATCAAAATTTCTATATAAATCAGCTATAAGCGCCATTCTTTGAAATGATGTAGGTTTAATTTTTTGCTCTATCGCCATTATCAATAATTCATATGTTGCTTTTATATCATCTAAAGCATTATGGCTAGGCTTATGTTTAGTTGAGAATAATTCACTTAAATACTCTAATTTATGATTTTCTAATGTAGGATAAAATCGTCTATATATATCTAAAGTATCGTAAAACCCTTTAAAAAGAGGTCCTCCAATATTATTTCTATCCAATTCACTAGTAAAAATATTTATGTCATATTGAACGTTATGACCAATTATAAGTTTATCTTTTGTATAGGCTCTAAATTCTTTTAGTATTTCTATTTTATCATTTCCATTATTTTGTAAAAATTCATCTGTAAATCCATGAACTCTTGAAGATTTTCCAACACTTTTCCTAGGTCTTAAAAATCTTTCATAAGTATCAACAATATTACCTTTATTATCAATAGTTATTGCAGCTATTTGTATTATTTCATCTTCTGTAACATTTGTCCCTGTACTTTCAACATCAAATACAACAATATTGCCTTCATTTTCATAGGAAGTTAATAATTCTGTATAAAACTCACCTTTTGAAGTCTTTTCATCAATTAAATCTGAAAGCTTAATTCTTGCACTTCTAAACTCTCTTGTTTTCATTTTTTCTAAAATTACTTTTCCAATACCTGTGTTGAGACGCTTTATTACTCTTTCAAGACTTATAGAATCAGAAGCATCTATAAGAATTTTAAAGATTGCTATTATATCTTTTATCTCTGCTCGTCTAAAAAATTTATATTCATCAACTAAAATAAAATCAAAATCTAAATTATATAAGAAAGGCTTTAAAGTTTTACTTATATCTTTATTATAATTGTTAGATCTTGTTAAAATACATGTTTTATTTAAATTTGCGCCATTTTTATGAAGTGATTTAACAGTATTTAAAATCCCTATAGCTTCGGCTTCTATGCTATTATATTCAATTAATTTTATTTTTCCACCTTCCTCCTCACTATAAGAATTCATTCCATCTACATAAATATCACTAACTTTAGTATCAAAGATATTAGTCAAAAATTTCATACTAGCTTTAGTTAAAAGTTTAGTTGATCTATAATTTTTATCAAATGCTATTTCTATTGGTTTACACTCTTTCTTAAATCTCGCAAAAATTTCATCTGGATTTGAACCTCGCCACTTATAGATAGTTTGAAAAATATCTCCACACATTAAGATATTCTTATCTTTATCATTTTTAAATAATTTTTCAATAACTTCATAATCAGCTAAGCTAGTATCTTGTACTTCATCTATATTTATTACTTTATATTTTTTTCTATAATGCTCAACTATACTCTTATCTTCGAATAATATTTTAGTCACTGTTACTATATCATTAAAATCTAAACCTTTATCAGCTCTCAACGCCTTATTATAAAAAGAAATATATTTTTCACCAAATTTTAAAATATGCATCATAAGTAACTTTTTTATAGATCCATCCTTTTTAAAACAATCACAAAGTTTTTGATTATGTATAGCTTGTAAATTATTTATCGTCTTCCTATAATCTTCGTCTTCAGTCCCATATATAAAACCAAATTGAATTCTATAATCCTTTACTAAATTTATAAACATTTGTAACATATTAATATCTATATTTTTAATATTAAACGCTTTACTAAATTGAATAGTAGCTATTTTTTTCACTATTTCTTTTGTGTCTTCTTCATCAAATATTACAAAATCTACCGGTATATCTGTATTTTTCTTTACATTGTTTCTTACTATCTCTAAGCAAAAACTATGAAATGTTTTAATAGTTGCTTTAACGACGCCTCCCATTTTACTTTCTATTCTTTCTTTCATTTCTTTTGCAGCTTTATTTGTAAAAGTGATACATAATATTTCCTCTTCTTTAGCAATTTTTTTATCTATAATATTATAAACTCTCTCTGATAATGTATTAGTTTTTCCTGTACCTGCCGGTGCTACTAGAAATATATTTTTATCTATTGTATTTGCTACTATTTTTTGTTTTTCATTTAAAGGCATTAAATTCCTCCTATAATCTATAAAATTAAAATACCTATTTCCTAAAAATTTTTAAAAATAGGTGTTTTAATATCTTTATTTTATATAAAATCTTTTATATTCTCTAGCACAGTCTAAACATACAAATTCACCATTTTCTATTCTCATAAGGTGTTCTGCTGTAAGCTCTTTGCATTTAAAGCATGTAAAAGATTTAAATTTTTTAGCTTTACAAGGAATTTCATCTTTTACTTGTTTTATATCAAAAAGATTCTTAGAATCTGTTTCTAAAAGAAACTTCATAAACTCTTTTCCATGAAGATTATTATCAAATTCTTTAAGAATAAGTCTTACGCTCTTATTATTTCTTCTATTAAAAAAGCTATAAGCTGATTTACCTGTCATTTTTATAAGTAAATTTCCTTTTCCTACAGTACAACTCAATAAATATTGTATTGCATCTACACCACAGGCATCATTCTCTGAAATACATACTAATTCTTCATCTATATCTCTTTTACACTCTAAAATATCTAATGCTAAAATTGCTGCCTTAAAACCAATTGCAAGTCCTCCACATTCATGTCCATGAAATCTAGAAACATCTTCCCATATTTTTATTTCATCCATAACTAAAAATCCTCCTCAATCTAAAATTTAAATACTAACATAATACTATTAATATTAATTTTAGCATTAATCAAGTCTACATATTTATTTTTTTCAAAATTATATTTTAAATATATTATTTTAATTATAAAAATATTTGAAGATGCTCTTATTAATTATTATTCTCTTCTAAAAAAAAGATTAAAATTTAGAAAGTATAAAAAAACTTATAAAATATTTCCTTTTTTATCACTTTTATATCCTCTATCAACATATGTTGTGTGGAATATTTCGTGTGCAATACCTTCTGTAGGATTACAACCTAAAATTTCATACATTTTTTGAACAGCTTTATTTTCATGTGCTTTTCTTTTCTCTACTATATTTTTATCTTGATTATATAAAACACTAGCTCTTTTAGCTACATAATCAATTTTTTCTCTAGTTTTAGAATTAACTATAGGCTGACCACCACCATTAACACATCCGCCAGGACAATCCATAACTTCTACTATTGTGTATCCCTTTTCTAAATTCCCTTCTTCTACAAATTTAAAAAAGTTACTTGCTCCATTTACCACTGCAATTCTATGATCTTTACCATTTATGCTTACAACTGATTCTTTAATCCCTTTTTGCCCTCTAATTTCAGTATAATCAACATCTTGTAAGTCCTTTCCTTCTAATTTATCCTTTGCTGTTCTAAGTGCTGCCTCCATTACTCCACCTGTAGAACCAAATATAGCACCAGCTCCAGTATATTCTCCCATTGCATAATCAGCCTTACCCTCTTCAAGCTCAACTAAATTTATTTTCTTACTTTTTAATATCCTTGCAAATTCTCTAGTTGTTAATACGGCATCTATTCCCTTAATCCCATCTTTCTCCATTTCAGGTCTATGCATTTCATATTTTTTAGTTATACATGGCATAATTACAACTGTAAATATATCTTTTGCTTCAAGTCCTACTGTTTTAGGATAATAATATTTACTAGCAGATCCAAAAATTTGTTGTGGTGATCTTGTACTTGATAGATTAGGAATTAGCTCAGGAAAATGCCATTCTATAAGTCTTATCCACCCAGGGCAACATGATGTAAACATAGGTAATACACCATTATTATTTATCCTCTCCACCAATTCACCAGCCTCTTCCATGATTGTTATATCAGCCGCAAAATTCAAATCAAAAATTTTATCAAATCCTATAGTTCTAAGAGCTGTGTATATTTTATTTGTAACATCACTACCAAAATCCATTTTAAATTCTTCTCCAAGAGCAGCTCTAACTGCTGGCGCAATTGCAACAATTATATGTTTTTGTTTTTTCTGTAGCTCATTTAATACTATATCTATATGCGATTTTTCTTGAAGAGCATCGACAGGACATGATATTAAACACTGTCCACATAAAAGACATCCAGTCTCATCAAAACACTTTAAATCTCTTGCGCCTACAATATTGCCATCTTTATGATCTTTATGAAACAATATAGATCTTGTTGTAGTTTTTTCAGCACAACTAGCTATACATCTACCACATTTTATACATTTCTTTCTATCTATAACTAAACTTTGACTTCTTTCATCTAAAAAGTCAGAACTAAATTCTTTTTTCTCTGTTTGTTTAGCTTTATTCTCAATAACAACTTTCAATAATTCACAATTTTCTCTACGTTTACAAGGACCACATTTAAACTCATGATTGTTTAATAATTTTATAATTTCCGCTTTTACTTTTTCTTTAATATTCTCAGTATTAGAGCTTATTATCAATCCATCTTCAGCTTTAGTAGAACATGCTCTAAATGCACCTTCCTCTTTACCTTCTATTTCTACTAAACACAATCCACATATTCCCTTATGATTACATTCTTTAAAATAGCATAATGCGGGTATATATATATCATTTTCTCTTGCTAACTCTAAAATAGTTTTTTCCCCCTCAAACTCCACAACTATTCCATTTATACTTATCTTTGCCAAAATAACCAACTCCTATCTAAATTTATATTTTGTTAGTATTTCCTTAGATTTATATAAATATTTATTTACTAAACTTTTTCTTTAGTAATCTATAAAAAAAGCTATATAATATTTATTTTAAATATTATATAGCCTGATTAAATTTAATTATTTCCTATATTATCGTACATTTTTATGCCATAGCTTTTTAGTATGAATGCTACTATAAATAAAGCTATAAAATAAATACCTCCCAGAACTAAAATTCCACTTGTTCCTAATAAACTCATATTAAATGTAATCATAAATCCTATCATTGTAGGCACCATAGTAAAAATTACAGATGTACTTCTTTTTACAACTTGTGCCTCTGAAGTCCAATCAAAAGAATAATATTTCATATTTATAAGTAATCCGTAAATAGATGAAAATAAAAGTACTATTACTAAAACAATGAATATTATTATAGATTCACTAATAGTTAAAGACCCCATTATCATTGCTATGAATATTCCTAATATCAAAAATGGCCCATTAACTAATAAATTTAAACAAATTTTTGCTTTAATTATATCTATTGTTCTTATAGGCAATGCTTTTTTTATTTCAAAGGCTTTTCCTTCAAGAGATATTGATGTAGCTGTAGTAGGTGCCATTCCAAATGTTAAAATACCGAATGCCAATATCATATTTTGAATATTGGTCATACCAAATAACAAATTTAACGAAATAATAATTGTAAATATTATAAATAAAGCTCCTGTCGATAAAACATTTAATGTTATTGCTGCTTTAGAAATAAGTCTTAAAATTTCTACTTTCATTAATGATACTATAACACCTTTTTTTTCTGATATTTTTATTGTTTTATTCTCTGACTTTCCAAAAACTAAAAAATCACTATTAAGCTTAAAAAACGTATTTTTTATTATAAATAAAAATATTAAAAATATAACAAATGATATTAAGAAAAATATTAAAGCTTTAAAAACAGATACCTCAATAAGCGCTTCTAGGAATAATTTCATAATAATAAAAACTTTTAAAAACCATTCGACAAGACTTTGCATATTAGTCATAAACCAAGGTAACCATTTTTGAGCTGTATATACTATAATTAAAAAACCAAAAGATCCAATTAAATAAATAACTGTCATTGCTATATCCTTAAATTTAAATTTAGCTGAAATTTTAAATAATATATATCCAATTCCTATACCAATGCACATAGGAATTAGAGGTCCTGCTAAAAACAATATTATCGCTATTAAAAGCTTAGTTACACTAAGTTCAACTTCTCTAAAATAAATAATATAACTAGGAATTAAAACTAATAAGAAAAAAGCATAACTACTTAGAAGTACATCTAATATTTTAGCTATTATAATTTTCCCACTACTTATTGGTAAAACAGATAAAAGTTGAAAATCTTTCACATTATAAATAGTCCCTGTTGATTTTACTATATCTGTCATTATAACCATACCTGATGCTGATATAAAAGCCATAAAAGGAATGAACTCTAAAGGTAAGTCTAATTGTTTTAATGGGTCTATTAAAGTGCTAAACATAGATAAA
>JBOFRC010000177.1:0-2170 GCA_051650825.1 Sarcina sp.
TTCATTTAATTATCTCTGCTTTGCACTAGCTTCATTCTAGCTGCATTTTCCCAGTTTGTAGTTATGTACCATTATTATTATTATTGGTTTTTATGTATTTTATCATTCACTGTGGTATTTTATTTCTCTCTGTGAAGCACTTTGTTTTGATAAGTGCTCTATAAATAAAGTTTATTATGATTATTATTAATTTGAAATATCTTGATGTCATGTTTTGATAAGAGCTCTATAAAAAACGTTTATTATTATTATTATCATCATCATCATTATAATCATCTTGAAATATCTTGATGTCAACTTCAGAAAATGATGCCCCCCTCTTCACTTGTTCATGACATAACTGATCAATAGGAAGAATAAAAGTTTACCTTTGTGGGATGAAACTATGCGGGGTTAAAATCACTCAGGTGCCGGTATGAGCTGCTTCTCTCAGGCGATGAGCGGTTTCTGGCGGTCGTAAAGAAGGTCACTTCACTAGTGTCCAACCACGCATGAGGCAATACTTAACTTGGACAAAAACAAACCAAAACATCTGATAATTACCGGGGTTAGTGAAAGCAAGACAGCAAACACTCCCCGCCTGGATATAACAAAATGCAGTTCCATAGACATTGCATGGCTCTTGTGCCCACGTAGAAAACGGACAAAGTGTGCAAACATAGTGTGCTTCAGGTGTAAGCAATACATCTGCAAAGCCTGTGCTCCGAGGTGTTTGTTTCCCGCCGTTTGTTAGTTTTGGTAAAAGTCATGATGTTACACACTCCAATACAGTAGGGCGCGGCATGCAGCTTTAGCGTTGGTTTGTAGCCCGCCAGTAAAATCGAAGAAGAAGTCTAGTGACAGCTTCAAAACTGTAGGAATTTACACAATTTACTTACTACCCTAGCCAAAGCATCCAACCACGGCTAATGTCTCCAAATAAAATATCCACCAACCACGGGTAAAGTATCCAACTAAGGTATCAGCCAACCATGACAGCTAAAGTATCAACGATCACGGCTAAGTATTCAACTAAGGTATTAGCCAACGACCACGGCTAAATATCAACGACCACGGCTAATCCAAACACCACGGCTAAAATATCCAACAACCACGGCTAAAGTATCAACGATCACGTCTAAAATATCTAACAACCACGGCTAAAGTATCAACGATCACGGCTAAAATATCCAACAACCACGGCTAAAGTATCAACGATCACGGCTAAGTATTCAACTAAGGTATTAGCCAACAACCACGGCTAAAGTATCAACGATCACGTCTAAAATATCCAACAACCACGACTAAAGTATCAACGACCATGGCTAAAATATCCAACAACCACGGCTAAAGTATCAACGATCACGGCTAAGTATTCAACTAAGGTATTAGCCAACGACCACGGCTAAAGTATCAACGATCACGTCTAAAATATCCAACAACCACGGCTAAAGTATCAACGATCACGGCTAAGTATTCAACTAAGGTATTAGCCAACGACCACGTCTAAAATATCCAACAACCACAGCTAAAGTATCAACGATCATGGCTAAAATATCCAACAACCACGACTAAAGTATCAACGATCACGGCTAAGTATTCAACTAAGGTATTAGCCAACGACCACGGCTAAGCTAAGCTAAGTTAACCAACCACCACGGCTAAGTATCCAACCACCACGGCTAAGTACCAACCACCACGGCTAAGTATCCAACCGCGGCTAAGCTAAGCTAACCAACCACCACGGCTAAGTATCCAACCACCACGGCTAAGTATCCAACCTCGGCTAAGCTAAGCTAACCAACCACCACGGCTAAGTTTCCAACCACCACGGCTAAGTATCCAACCGCGGCTAAGCTAACCAACCACCACGGCTAAGTTTTTTTTTTTTTTTGTTTTTTTTTTTGTTTTTTTTTTTTTACCACGGCTAAGTTTCCAACTAAGGGATTCGTTTCTTCTTCTTCGATTTTACTGGCGGGCTACAAACCAACGTTAAACCTGCATGTCGCCACCTACTGTATCGGAGTGTGTAACATCATGACTTTATCCAAAACTAACAAACGGGGTGGGGTTGGAGATAAATAAATATTTATACTTTATAGAGATTTTATATTCTAGATATTATAGCTGTTTCTTTTAACTATTTGAATAAAAGCCCTTTGAACCTGTAACTGTTTATCTCCTGTCTGTA
>JBOFRC010000178.1:0-1861 GCA_051650825.1 Sarcina sp.
TGTTATCTCATTATCACAGTTAATAAATGTGCCAAGATCTTAATCACGTTGAGCTACAGCGACATAGGAAATTATAAATTCCATACAAAAGCGCTGTAATAAATAGGGTCTTTGTGAAACTTGTTTAACCTTTTGTTGACTTGACAGTCATTTAGAAATGTAGATCGTAATGTTGAGCTGCCTTTTTTTTTTTTTTTTTTAAATATGTATTGTCAAAACCAATCTGTAATGCCTGGGCCACACTGCCTACCTTTACCTGTGTGTGACGGCTACCTCACTGAACTGCTGCGGCTCACAGAAGTTTGACCTTTACTGACCTTTACAAGTCTATCACTCTCTCTTTCACACACTCTCACAATCTCTCTCACTCTCACTAACAGGTGCATTAAGTGGCAGCGCTGAAGGTCCGTTACAAGAACCGTTTCTCTGCTGACGAGAACCTGCAGAAAAGAAAAGTGTATATTACATAAAGTCAACTTTTATATTATACAGGAATGATTTTGGTGACCCTCCCAAATAGATCTTTGTACAGTTATTATTAGAACAGTTATTTGTGGAGCTGATTTTAAAGTTGGTCTGGATGGTTTTAGTGAGCTCATGAATGTTACCCTGAGGTCGACCTCCAAACACACATCCTAAACCTGTGAAATCTCTCTATCACATTTAACTACACGTGATGATTTCAGCTTCCACCACTACGACCACAGTGACAGAATTATAAGAAACATCTAACTGAAACCCACTGCTCCGCCAAATGAAGCACTTTGACTCTTTACTGTTCACAGTGACCACTCTGAGCAATCACAGCTGTGCGGCACAGAGCCGGTTTATTCATCTCCACCTATATACATGAGCCCAGGTCACTTCAGCTGCAACTGTAGGTGGAGCTGGAACCAGAGAAGGTTTGCCATTTTAGCGTGATGAATTAAATAATTAGTCATCAGGCATTTTGATAAGGGATTTCATTAATCAGATTGTTTCGGCTCCACAACTAACCTGGTGTTACCTGTTTAAGAATCAATAAACCAGATGACGACTGGGGGATCAATCTGTCCTCAGTATGAAAACTTTAAGCATGATCAAAACATGCCAGCCAGCTTGCTTTTACAAAACCACTTTTGGAAATAAAACATTTAAATGGTGACTTGTGGTTACATTATGTATCCAGAAAAGCCCTTTGTTGCTTATTTTAATGAAGTAAAAGGGAAAACATGGAAGTGAATGATATTCAAAGCTCTGTTTAAAGAAACTTAAAGCAACAATTTGACATTTGGGGAAATCAAAATGTTGAACTATTCATTTAATGGACAGTTATGTATTTACAACTTGCTATATTTATATTTGAACAATCAATATGAGAACCAGAAGCCTCATAATGAAGTCTGAGTGGATTTTTTATGAATGTAAATACTAACAGATCTTATATCTGAGAAGACATTCTTGACATGTTACTGTTAAGTATCTGTTATGTTGATGTCTGCACATGATAGATATTGTATGTATGTACAATCTATTATATAAACTCACCTTTATTACGGCGTATTGTGATGCACTTTGCCGCTACAAGCAAAGCCAGAACTACACCAACAGCTTCAGCTCCCAAAACGAATCCAACCAACCCTCCTGTGACATCCACTTTGCTGCACGTGTCCTTAAACAGTTTCTCTGAAACACATCGCAAAAAGCTAGTGTGACACTCGCAACATAATTGTATATCATGTGCAGCACACTGGTTATAACCTACACAAGAGAACAACTAAGGTGGCCATGCCCCTAAAATACATTCAAATTACACCGTATGAACATCTAAAATCATTTGCAGATAAAACCACCAGTGGGGTGAACCTCACCTCGCACAGTG
>JBOFRC010000179.1:0-2511 GCA_051650825.1 Sarcina sp.
CTATATAAAAAATTCATCTTAACTTATAGCACGCGCTTTATTAAGCTTTATTCACAGGTTCTAAAACTTAATAATATAAAATTAAGATAAAATTTATACTTTATATTATGCACTAAACTCTTCATTGGCACTATAAAATATAGAAAAGACTATTTATCTTACAATCTAGATAAACAGTCTTCATTTTAGTTAAAATCACATATATAGTTTTTATAATAATAATTTAATTCATTTTTATCTTTTTGATTTTCAAACCTTTCAGTCCCCACAAATATATTTAATTTCTCATCATCAATTGTATATTTCAATCCATGTTCTTCACCTAAAACAAATGCTGGTGTAATATCTAAGAGTGTTTCCTCTTGTAAATTATAAATAATATTATTATATTGATTACTCAAATTACTAGATTTTATTATTATATTCGTATCACTTATAAAATCTACATCTAGTATTGAAAACTCGTCTCCATTATCACTTATTTTTTTATATGCTTTACTCCCTTTATATAGAATGTTGACCATAGACAAATCATCAATTTTATATATAACTATATTAGGGTCTGGATTCTCTAATAGCATTACAACATTATTATTTTTCAAGTCTATATCTAATATTTTATTAGCAGTATATATTTTTTCTATATTTTCTTTGTCTATATCATACATGTATACCTCTGTATTAGATATACTTTCTTCATCTGCCATTTTATATATTTTTTCCCAAATTATCTTATTATCATCAATCTTAGGATTATAAACAATGTTTCTTTCTATGTCATTAGATGTAGCAAGTATTTCCTCTTTCATTGTTGTAAGATTTTTATATACTATTTCTATTAAATTTTTTTCTATAGTTATATTATTATTAGTTTTCACATCTAACCTATAGCGTCTATATACCAAATGATTTTTATCTAACTCAAAACTGTCTGGAAAATTTATATTATAAGATTCATTATCTACACCTTGAAACTCTCCAAAATCTAATATTTTAGTATTACCTTCATTCTCTTTTAATTTCAATTCCCAACTAGTAACTTTTTTCCCACTCTTAATAATATCTTTTGACTCTATCCAAATTACGTATTCTTTTGATACTTTTATATCTCTAACAAGATTTCCTTCTTTAATTTCTTCTAGGATACTTTCTTCTCCAGTTTTAATATCATAAATATAAATATCATTTTCCTCTTCAACTTCAGATTTTGAAATATATTTATTTTCCTTATATTTAATATATTCTGTATATTTAACTGGCATATAATAACCATTAATATTTTTTAAATCCCCTTGTTTTAAATCTATTATTTCTGAGTTAATAGATTTAATATTATTAGTATATTCCCAAAATGTATCTATAAAACTTTTTCCTTTTATATACTTAAATATAGCAAAAAATATAAGTACAGCCATTATGTAGAACAAAACTTTTTTACTAAATAATTTTTTCATACACTTCCCCCAAAATCCTTCTTTCTACCATACAATTAATTTTACCATATTGTTTGTTACTTAGTTTTAAATTTAAATTTATTTTAAAAATAATAACTTTTATTTAAAAATAAATTAATAATTTGATTGTTTTTTATTTGTATTCCTCTAATGCATATTTTACACAGTACATTAACTTTTCTTGATATTCTTTTGTATTTAACATTCTATCTTCTTCATAATTGCTCATAAATCCCATTTCTAATATTACTACTGGAACTTTAGAGAAGTTAAATCCTGTTATATCACTTCTCTCAAAAATTCCATTTACTTTAATACCATTATCTTTTAATTTTTTTTCTAAACTACTAGCAAATTTTTTACTATTATCATGAATATTTTTTGTGTATTTATTATCTTTTGATGGTATTAATATTGTAGCTCCCCTTTTAGAAGAATCTTTTATACTATCACAATGAATCCTAATACATAAATCTGAATTATTTCCTATTTCAGCTCTCTCTTTATTACTAATATTAACGTCATGTGTCTCTCTTGTTAAGATAACACAATTTTCATTTTCTAATAAATTTTTAAGAATATTAGCTGCATCTAAAACAACCTCATATTCCCATTTACCTGTAGCTACTCCTTTAGTTCCTGAAGAAACTCTTGCTTTTGTAAACGGAGATCCTGGTCCTATAGCCTCTACTTTTGAATCTCCTTTTTTTTGATGCCCTGGATCTATACACACCTTAAAACTGTCTGCTAAAACAAAAATACTTTGTATAAATATTAACGACATACTAATCATTAATACTAAAATTGTAAATTTATACTTTTTCATTATTATTCCTCCTTTACTTTGACTATCTTCCCACCAAAAAATATTATTATTCGAATTTAATAATATTTACTTAATAACCGCATATATTTAGTACTATTAACTATGTCGCATAAAGGAGGTGACCGTTGTAATATAGTGTTATAGTAATACTATCTTTACAATCTATTAATTATGAAAAATAATTATAAACTTAGTCCTGATATAATATTCATTCTTGAAGAGTTAGACAAA
>JBOFRC010000180.1:0-1184 GCA_051650825.1 Sarcina sp.
GCTACTCTACCTGCAATATTATTACTGCGAGCACTGCTTTGACTACTACTACCACTAATATTACCAGTACTACTGCTGCTACCGCTAATACAACTGCTAAATGATACAGTAGCATAACCATGTACATTTTTAACACAGGGTTGCTCTGCACTGAGGCCCTTATCATTTAGGTTGATATTGTGCTTATATTCCCAAATTAATTAAATGACCAACACAATAAATCTGCAACTTTTGGGGCCCCTGAGGGACTGACAAGAGGCACAAAGTCACTGCATTTATTAAAATTGGAGCATACAGTATGCAAGTCTACTTTTTATCACTAGAGGACAGTCTTACACAAGACTGCTTTGCACAACTGTCAAGGCTTGTGGATGGATCTCCACCGGCATCCTGTAATGTAATGAGAAACTAGAAATGCTTGTGACCTCTAGTCAGTTCAGAGACAAAAATAATTAGAAAAGGCATAAAAAAATGGTTTTCTTCTTAAAATGACCTCATTTAGATTGATAATAGTTCATCTCACATTCGGACCACAGAGACACGAAAACAAGGTAACCATGCGAATAAGACTGGTATGAGTTTAGGTACCTGCAGCTGATTTTCAATCCATCAAATCCAGGCAGCCATAAAAATAAACCAAAAAATAAAGCTTTGAATTTTAGACCTGCTGCATGCTATCCCCCCTTATTCATCACAGTAACTTGCTTGAGGAAATCTCTTAAATGCATCGGCTGTTTTGATGTGAAATGATCTAGTCCTTGTTGCACATGCCAGTGTTTACTTTGATGTGTTTTATTTTCAGGTCAGTGAGTCACACTGTGGCTCATGAGGAATCATCTCAGGTTAGACTGCTTTGAAATATAATTACTCAAACCAAGGTCACTGCTATGAAGGCAGCCCAGAGGCAGAAGGAGAAACTACTGTATTTCTCTATATTCTCTATACAGCTGCTACACTCCAGCATATAACAAAATACCATGTCTGGAGACTGGGTAATGTATACACAGATAATTCAAGGACAGAATCTAGCAACAAAGTGTACTGCCATTATCTGCATATGTCCAATGGATAAGTTCAAATACAGTGTCTAAAAAAGTAAGATACAAGAAAGCTTGTTGTGCAGCAGGTTAAGTCTTTGAAAATGAAATGTCAAATGCAGCTTTCATTTTCATTTGCAAATTGTT
>JBOFRC010000181.1:0-1346 GCA_051650825.1 Sarcina sp.
TCACACTGCTTGTAGTTCTTAAAGGTCCTAACGGAGCGAGACGTGGGCATTAACACAAACTCAAGACTGCACTGAACTCAAGCTGTGACGCTGGAAAAGAATGGGAATATATCTTGCAGCTGAAGTGAAATATAATGTGACTTCATTTTGTATTTTCATATTTATGTTACTTTTTATGTTATTTTATTGGCCTGTATCGCTTCTTTTTATTTCTTAAGGTGCTAATGAGTCTGTCAGGTGCAGTTACACACTGAACTACACACTCAGTGTCCAGTTTATTAGGTACAGCTAGCTAAAACTAAAGCAGCCTAATTCAACAGTCCTGCAATAAATCTTTCCTGAAGGTTAAAATGTTCAGTTTGTGTTGAAACTGTTAAATTCGACTTTATGGTCATTTTGGAGGCTGCAGTTTGTGCTGCTGATGAACTGTGTGGCCTTATACTGACAGGCGTTTCTCTTCTTTTGTCCACCCCATGTCTATCCATGAGTTTAGGCTAAATAACAGAAACACCTCTCTGAAACAGTTTGAACACAAGCTGAACATGTTGACCTTCATGAAGGAGGATTTATTGCAGGACTGTTGTATTAGACTGCATTAGTTTCAGCTCGGTGTTCCTAATAAACTGGACACTGAGTGTTTACTGTTGTTGATATCTGAGCTGTGCTCTCTGAAAGTTCATGTATGTTTATGTTGCTAACTGATGATGCACTTCATCATTTCTGTCCAAACGTTTGAATAAAACATGAAAAATGTCAAACTGGATGTTGTGACTGTTTTTGATGTTTCTGTCTGTCTGATAAAAGAAACTAAAGTGATTTTACTGTATCGGCCCGATTCTAAGATGATCCATATTTTGCAACAGTTTTTCACTAAAGAGTTTTTGAGGATAAGGAACACTTTGAATGAAACAACGTGGCAGATATATCATATTTAAATCAAGGCTTCTAACAAACAGAGAGTTTTCCACCAACAGCTTCATGAACACAGTTCCAGCTGTGTATTGATCACAGCAACAGATTCTTTCCTCAGCTTTTATTCTCTTATTTGATCTCTGCCGCTCAGGAAAACATGAGGAGACTTTTCAGACTGAGTGACATGATGACTGTAAATAAGAAGTACAGTAGCCCACTGCTGCCTGCTGTTGGGAAAATATCCACACAGTAAACAGGCTGCAGTATTTCAGCCAGAGAAACTTTTTCTCCCCTTAAACAGCTGCAGTCACATGTGACCTCAGTGGGGAAGTGTTGCAGCTTCCTGGGAAATCGAAAGTGTTTGGGACTTGCAGGACTCGCAGCCAGAAGCCGTTACATGCTCGTTAGTGACGCTGCTTTTGTGTTACAGTGAT
>JBOFRC010000182.1:0-7586 GCA_051650825.1 Sarcina sp.
TAAAAATATTAAAATTTAGTTTATTTTTAGTAACATATCCTAAATTAGGAACAAATATATTATAGATTGACTATATAAATTATTTCTATTAGTATTATATTTAAGCAATTTTATTTTATAAGTTATATGCAGTTAACTATACAAACGTAGACTCAATTTAGGCAAAGTTTCAACTTTAGCTAAATAGAACCTACGTTATTTATGCTTGTTAGGGCATTAGCAAAGAAATATAGTATAAAAAACAAAGGATGAAGACAGTATGATGGAAAAAGATTGGAGATTAGGTTTCATTGGATTTTTAGGTTTTTTTGGAATACCGAAATTTTTATATTTTTTAAGTGAAGGTGGATCACCATTTGTTTTATTAAATTTACTACCGTTTTTATTTTTTATATACTTTTTACCTAGTAGAAATAGCAAGAAGTAGTAAAGTTAAGTCTATTTTGCAAAAGTTACAGAGAATAAAATTTTAGTTATTATAATAAAGTATTTTAGAAAATGTCGTAATATATGCTATCATATATTACGAATTTTTATTTTATAGATAAATAAATTTTAAGGTGGTATATAATTTACTTAGTTTAAGTGATTAAATCTCATTTTTGCTTATTTTTACAATGAATGAGATTATTGTATAATTAAACATATTTTCAAATGAGAAAACTGAATTTTATTTAAATATAGCTTAAATGCTTAAACGGTTGATTTCATTTGAGAGTTTTTTTTGAAAGAAATGTAAGTAGTCAATAGTAATTATTAAAAAATTAATGTTTTTTTCAAAAACCTATTTATTAATTCCGATAAAAATAGTAGAATATAAAAGTAGATTAATTGAAATATTATTTAGTAATATAGTTAGAGTGTCTTTAAGACACGTGTTTAGTAATTACTTTAGATATAAAGTATAAATAAAAAAGATTTTTAAGAGATTAAAAAAATTCAAATAGATTTAAATAAAGTATTATACGCTAAAAATTCGAGTTTAATTCAGACTGAAACACTAAGAATTTTTACTGTATATGTAGGAGGAATTTTAGAATGACTAAGTTATTAGAGGTTAGAGGTGTAAAAACTGAGGCTGATGAGAAGGAAATATTAAGAGGATTAGATTTAGAGGTAGGCAAAGGGGAAATTCATGTAATTATGGGACCTAATGGTGCTGGTAAATCAACACTTGCAAATACTTTAATGGCTCACCCAAGATACACTCAAACAGCAGGGCAAATAATGTTTGATGGTGAAGAAATATCAGAATTAAGAACAGATGAAAGAGCTAAGAAAGGTTTATTCTTATCTTTCCAAACACCAGAAGAAGTTCCAGGGATAACAGTAGAAAACTTCTTAAAAACAGCTAAAACAGCTGTAACAGGAGAACCTGTTAAATACTTAAAATTTAGCCAAGAGCTTAAAAAAATAAGTGATAGCCTAAAAATTGAAAAAGGTTATTTAAAAAGATATCTTAATGTTGGATTCTCAGGGGGAGAAAAGAAAAAGAATGAAGTTTTACAACTTTTAGCTTTAAATCCTAAGTTAGCTATATTAGACGAAACTGATTCAGGTCTTGATGTAGATGCTGTAAGAATAGTTTCAGAGGGAATTAAAATGTTTGCAAATGAAAATAATGCAGTTTTAATAATTACTCATAATAACAAAATATTAAAAAGCTTAGATGTTGATTATGTTCACATATTAGTTGATGGTAAGATTGTTAAAACAGGTGATGCATCACTTGCTAATGAAATCCAAGAAAAAGGATTTGAACAGTTCAAAAACAACTAGTAAAGAGAGGTGAATCAAAGTGGAAGAGAAAAGAAAGAAAACTCAAGTCGAAGATATGGACAGAGGTATCTATGACGTTAAAAATAAAGATGAATTTGAATTAAAGACTGAAAAAGGTCTTACAAGAGAGATTGTAGAAACAATTTCAAATGAAAAAAATGAGCCTAAATGGATGAAAGATTTTAGATTAAAAGCTCTAGATGTTTATAATGAGTTAGAGCTTCCTACATGGGGACCAGATATTAGTGCTTTAAATATGGATGATATAGTTGCGTATGTTAAACCAAAAGGTAAACTTGCAGAAAGTTGGGATGAAGTTCCAGAAGATATCAAAAATACATTTGACTTACTTGGTATTCCAGAAGCAGAGAAAGAATCTCTTGCAGGGGTAGGGGCACAGTATGATTCAGAAGTTGTTTATCATAGCATAAAAAAAGAACTTGTAGAGCAAGGTGTTATATATACAGATATGGAAACTGCATTACAAGATTATGAAGATATAGTTAAAGAATACTTTATGACATGTGTACCAGTTAATGATCATAAATTTGCAGCTCTTCATGGTGCTGTTTGGTCAGGGGGATCATTTGTTTATGTACCAGAGGGAGTTCATGTTGATATTCCTCTTCAATCATACTTTAGATTAAATTCACCAGGAGCTGGTCAATTTGAGCATACTCTTATAATAGTTGAAAAAAATGCTAGTCTTCACTTTATTGAAGGATGTAGTGCACCTAAATACAATTTAACTAACCTTCATGCAGGATGTGTTGAGTTATTTGTTAAAGAAGGAGCTACACTTAGATATTCAACAATAGAAAACTGGTCTAAGAATATGATGAATCTTAATACTAAGAAAGCAGTAGTTGATAAGAATGGTAAGATTGAATGGGTTTCAGGATCATTTGGTTCAAGAGTTTCAATGTTATACCCAACTAGTATATTAAGAGGAGAAAATGCTACATCAGAATTTACAGGTGTATCATTTGCAGGAGCAGGTCAAGACTTAGATACAGGAGCAAAAGTTATACATGCTGCTAAAAACACATCATCAACAATTAACTCTAAGTCAATTGCTAAAGATGGTGGAAATGCAACATATAGAGGTCTTATAAAAGTTACACCTAATGCTACAGGATCTAAATCAGTAGTATCATGTGAATCATTAATGCTTGATCAAATATCAAAATCAGATACTATACCAGTAATAGATATAGCTACTGATGATATGGAGATGAGTCATGAAGCTAAGATTGGTAAAATTAGTGATGATGCTATATTCTATCTAATGAGTAGAGGTATTACTGAAGAAGAAGCTAAAGCTATGATAGTTAGAGGATTTGTTGAGCCAATTTCAAAAGAGTTACCACTTGAGTACGCTGTTGAAATGAATAACTTAATTACTCTTGAGCTTGAAGGGAGTATAGGATAATGAAATTTGAAAATATAAATAAAATTCCTGTTAGAACAGCTAAGATACAGGAAGTAAATGCAATAACATTAGATGATAAATCAGTTCAAATAGAAAAATTTGAAGCTGTTAAAATAGACGCAAAAGAAGTTAAAGGACTAGAAATAAAGACTTTAGATAGAAATAATGAAGTTTTAAAAGCTGCTTTAAAATATGGAGTAGGAACAGAACTTGTTAGAGAAGCTAATGAAGATTTTACAAATGGTCTTTTAATAACTCTTGAAGCAGGAACAAAAATTGAAGAACCTATAATTATAGATTTTGAAATGAATGAAAAAAATAAAACTTTAGTTGATAACATAGTTGTTGTTGCTAAAGAAGATTCACAAGTAGAAATTATAGTTAAATATTCATCAGATGAAAACCTAGAAGGATATCATAATGGGGTAGCTAGAGTATTAGCTAGTAAGAATGCTAAAGTACAACTTACAAAAGTAAATCTTTTAGGTTCAAAGATAAGAACATTTGACTCTAATGTCTCAGATATAGCAGAAACTGCAAAAGTGGACTTTATAGCTGTAGAGCTTGGAGGAGATAGTGCAATTTCAAACTATGAAGGAATTTTAACTGGAGATAGATCAGAAGGAAATGTTTATTCAATCTATATAGGAACAGATAAAGAAACTATAGATATGAACTATATCATGACTATAAAAGGTAAAAAATCAATAGCTAATATGGATGTCAAAGGGGCATTAACAGATTCAGCTCTTAAGAACTTTAAAGGAACTCTTGATTTTAAGAGAGGAGCTACTGCAAGTAAAGGTTCAGAAGAAGAATATTGTATGTTACTTTCAGAAAAATCAAGATCAAGATCAGTACCACTTCTTCTTTGTGAAGAAGATGATGTATCAGGAGAACATGCTGCAGCATCAGGTAGAATAGATGAAGATAAATTATTTTATCTTATGACTAGAGGTATTTCTTATGAGGAGGCAAGACTTCTTATAATTAATGCAGCATTTAACCCTATTATTGATCAAATTGGAAATGAAGAAATTAGAAATGAAATATTAAAATATGTTAGAGGGAGACTTGCTTAATGAAAAATAGAGATTTTTATAAAGATTTTCCTACTTTAAGAGAGAAGGATGGCAAAAGAATTATATATTTAGATAGCGGAGCTACTACACAAAAACCTGTTTCAGTAATTGAAGCGGTAGAAAAATATTATACAGAAGAGAATGCCAACCCTCATAGAGGCGCTTATAAGCTTAGTATGATAGCAACTGAAGTATATGAGGGAGCTAGAGAAAAAGTAAGGGCTTTTATTGGTGCTCAAAAGGTAGAGGAAATTATCTTTACAAAAAACTCTACTGAAGCATTCAACTTACTTGCAATGAGTTATGGAATGAACTTTATAAATGAAGGTGATGAAATTGTTATATCTATAGCAGAGCATCATTCAAATTTAATTCCTTGGCAAAATGTTGCAAAAGCCAAAAAAGCTATTTTAAAATACATGTATGTAGATGAAAATGGTGAACTTACAGATGAAGAAATTAATTCTAAAATAACAGAAAAAACTAAACTTGTTAGTGTAACAGGTGTTTCAAATGTTTTAGGAATTAAAAATCCAATTGAAAAAATTATTAAACTTGCTCATGAAAAAGGAGCAAAAGTTATTATAGATGGGGCACAACTTGTGCCTCATACAAAAGTAGATGTGCAAAAACTTGATGCAGACTTTTTAATTTTCTCAGGACATAAAATGTTAGCTCCTATGGGAATTGGTGTTTTATATGGTAAAGAGGAGATATTAAAAGATATGCCTCCATATATTTTTGGTGGGGATATGGTTGAGTATGTTTATGAAGATACTGCAACATTTGCAGAGTTACCTTATAAGTTTGAAGGGGGGACTCAAAATGTTGGAGCAGCAGCAGGTCTTGCAGCTGCTATAGATTATCTTGAAGATCTTGGAATGGATCAAATTGAAGAGATAGAAAAAGAGCTTATAGCATATGCACTTGAAAAATTTAAGACACTGCCTTATATTAAAATATATGGTACAGCAGATGCTAGTAAAAAAGAAGGTGTTATTTCATTTGAAATGGAGGGTGTTCACCCTCATGATGTGTCAAGTATACTTGATACTTACGGAATAGCAGTAAGAGCTGGAAATCACTGTGCGCAGCCTCTAATGAGATTTTATGATGTAAACTCAACAACAAGAGCTAGTTTCTATTTCTATAATACAAAAGAAGATATAGATAAGCTTATAGAGGGGCTTGAAAAAATATATAATATGTTTAAAGGGTGGATGTAAAATGGATTTATCAGAAGTTTATACGGAACTTATAATGGAACACAACATGTCAAAAAGAAATAGAAGAGAACTTCCATGTTGTGATGCCTGTGAAAGAGGGCATAACCCAAGTTGTGGTGATGAAATTCAGATACAAGTGAAATATGATGGGGATGTTATAAGTGATATAGCATTTACTGGTAAAGGATGTGCAATTTCTCAAGCATCTACTTCAATGATGATAGACCTTGTAAAAGGGAAAACAAAAGAAGAAGCAGAAGAACTTATTAATACTTTTATAAGTATGATAAAAAGAGAAATCAAAGATGAAGAAGAGTTAGAAGTGTTAGAAGATGCTATGGTTCTTCAAAATATATCAAATATGCCAGCTAGAGTTAAGTGTGCTGTACTTGCATGGCATACACTTTCAGAGATAATGAAAAAATAATTAGCACAACTGAAAGTTTTAAAACCTGCATTATAATAGGATTCTGCCTATTATAATGCAGGTTTTTTCTACTTTGAGTAAATTTATTTATGATATGATCGAATCCTGAAAAGTTTGTTTATGAATAAAAAAAGATGTTTTCAAGTATATAAATATTACTTGAATTTTTTTAAAGTATATAATGGCAAAAAAATACAGAAAATGATATGATTAGGATTGAAATAATTATTTAGGGGGCTTAATGGGGGATAATTTAGTAAAAAAAGAAATTGGCTATAAAGATCTTTTTAAAGAAAAGGAATATATGAAAGACCTTATAGCTAATTTAGTATCAAGGTTTGGAGATTCAATTGACATGATTGCTTATGCTTGGCTTGTTTATGAAATAACAGGTTCAACAGCTACCATAGCAATGATTTATGCGGTAAATAGTTTGCCATCTTTATTATTTGGGCTTATTTCAGGAGCTATAGTATCATATTTTCCAAAGAAAGTTGTTATATTTATATCAGATATTGGTAGAGGGGTAGTTGTATTTTTTATAGCAATTTTATATGTATCAGGAAATCTAGTTACATGGCATTTATTCATAACAACATTTTTAATTTCTACTTTAGAGGCATTTAGAAATCCGGCATCTACGAGTCAAATGGTAACGTTACTTCCTGCGGAAAAAATTCCTTTTGCAATGGGGCTAAAAACTTCATTTTCAAGATTTGCTGAACTTGCAGGACTTGGAATAGTAGGCTTTTTAATAGCTAACATAGGAATAGTAGGTGTTGCAATGATTGATGTTATAAGCTTTTTTATTTGTGGAAGTATAATATTAACCATAAAAAATAAAGATGATATCATAAAGAAAGAGAAGATTACAACAAAAGCTGTACTTCTTGATTTTAAAGATGGCTTTAAATATTTTAAAAGTCATAAAATAATCCTTTATATAACTATTATGAGTGCACTTATTATGCTTTGTGCCATACCAATAAACTCTATGATGGCACCTTACGTTGAAGAAGTTCTTAATTCAGGACCAGAGATGATATCACTAATGTCTATAGGATTTTCATTATCTATGTTAATAGGAGGAATTATTGTTCCTAAATTAATGATGAAAATTAAAAAACTAAATATTTTGACTATAGGAGGGGTATTTATAGGAGTTGGGTATTTTGGTCTTGGATTGTTGAAGGGAATAACAGGTTTTGTTATGCCGATAATACTTCTTGTATTAGTTAGTACAATAGGCATGGGGACTGTTGGATTAAATATGATTACAAGTGTAGTCTTTACTCAAAAAACTGAAAAAGAATATATGGCTAGGGTTTCATCACTTTTTAGTTGTTTTGCGCTTTGCACAACACCAATTGGATCTGTTATAATTTCAGGGTTATGTTTGTTTATGACTATACCACAATTATTCTTTTTCTTTAGCATTGCTTTAATATTTTTATTTATAGGAATTAGGTTTAATAAAGTATTTAAGGAAGAATTGGAATAAGTGTTTAAATGAGTTATTTTGACTATAGATTTTTGATTGCCTAAGATGAATATTAATGAGATAATATGTATATACATATTATCTTTTTTGTATATAATAAATTATTTTATAGGGGGGAGAATCATGGCAGGACAATTTA
>JBOFRC010000183.1:0-1401 GCA_051650825.1 Sarcina sp.
TTGAATGTAAAGCTACAGGACAATCAAAGCATAGAACAATTATACGCGCCTTAGCATCAGGTATCTATGATGTTGAAAATAATATTATGATTGATTCAATTATAGATAGTAAAAGTACTGGCGAACGCGCATTAGCTATTTCAAATATTGGAAATATGCTAAAAATTATTCAAAATACAGATAAAATAATAACACTCTTTGATAGAGGCTATGTTTCATTGGAATTATTACTATTATTAATGGAATCACCAATTAAATATTTATTTAGATTATCAAAGACAAGCTTTCGCCGCGAAGTTGTTTCTATGCATGGAAAAAATGATGCTATTGTAAAAATTAAATTAGATGCTGATAGACGATATACAATGAAAAATCCAATTTTGAAAGAAAAAGCAAAAATTTTAGGAGAAATTACTGCACGTATTGTAAAGATAGTACTTCCAACTGGTGAAATTGAGTACTTACTAACAAATTTGTATGATGATGATGAATTTCCAACAGAAGAAATTGGAGAGTTATATTATAAACGTTGGGGTATAGAAAAGGCATTTGATGTTATAAAAAACAAACTAAATATTGAGAATATTTCAGGTCGTAAAAGATTATTTGTAGAGCAAGATTTTTATGCGCAAATGTTAGTATTTAACATGGTTGAAGGTATTCGTAGCGAAGCCAATTCAGAGTTAGAAATAAAAAATAAAACTGCTAAAAATAAATATAACCAGAAAGCAAATATGAATGTTCTCATAGGAACATTTCGGGAGTATTTTATTAAAATCATCTTAGAAGATGATGAAAGCAAAAGTGAAAAAATGTACTCTTATATGATGGATGAAATGGTTAAAAGTGTAGTACTAGATCAACCAGGACGGAGCAATGAAAGAAAACCATACTCTGGAGTAAATAAACATAGAACAAATATTAGAAGAAATAGTTAATAAGAAATTACCAGTAAAAATTTAACTATTTTATGGGAAAGGGATAACTATATAATTTTATAGAATTTACACTAAATTCTATTTACTTTTTTGCATAAAAAAGTAAAAACCAAATCAGATTTAAAGCTCTGATTTGGTTAAGTTGATAGCATTGACCCCGGGCACAATGCTATCAACTTAAGAAAAAAACACTGAAAAATCTATAAATTTTCAGTGTTTTTTTGCTTTAAATATTTAATTATTGTAACCTGATGATATAAAAACTAAAGAGGAATAAGAAGCTATGAAATGTGATAAAATAAAAACTGTATTTAAAGATATTATAGACGATGATGTAAAAGAATTTGCAAGAATAAATAAGAATAGTTTTACTCGAAATAGGAAAATGTGTTACGAGGATTTTATGCTACTCTTATTAGGTCGGAAAGGTTTAACAACAACTATGGAATTAAATAATTTTTTT
>JBOFRC010000184.1:0-1861 GCA_051650825.1 Sarcina sp.
AGCGTATCTAGTTCTTTTTTTTCAATTATACAAACATCTGTTTCTTTTATAGCAATAGCATTATTTAAACTTTTCACAGATGTACTCAAAATATTACTTTCTCCACAAAAATCTCCTTCTGTTAAAATGTCAGTTATACGCTCTTTTCCATCAACAGTTGTCTTTGTAAGTTTAATTGTTCCACTATTTATAATATAAAGTTTTGTTAGCTCATCTCCTTCAGAAAATAAAAAATCACCTTTTTCAAAATGTATGTGTTTTTTTAATTTTGTTATTTTTTCTAAATTACTATCTGATAGAGACTTAAACAAAGGTATATTCCTTGTACATAATCTATTTTTGCAAGTTTCGCAAGAAAACTTTTTAATCATTTGTCCTCTGCTACTCAAAATATGGACAAATATACCCATATCGAGATTTTTACTGCTTCTTAGCACCTCATTTTGCCTTAGCTACTCTGATTTATATAGAACTCTACAGTCATAAACTCTCGTCTAGCCAACGGTACATATACGTATATTTTGTCTAGTAGCTCCTCCTTTTTCATTTTTATTTCTTATTTTTAAACTTTCATATTTCCTTGAAAGAGTTCTTTGTTCTTTTTTAGTTTTCTTTCTAGTCTTTTTACTCTTGAAATTTTATTAATATTTTTAAACTTCATTCCATTACTCACGATTAAAGTATCTTTGACGCCTAAATCACAACCTATACCACATCTTCAACAATTTCATCAACTATTACACCTTTTGCATTAGTAAAATTCTACAAGAAGAGTATTTGATTTTTCAAATACTCTTCTTGATTACTTCTTGAAACTCTAGTATAAAGTATTATTTTTCTTGAATTATCACTCTTACTGTCAAAACCTTTATATTCAAGGTATTAATCATAAGTATAATCTCTTCTATTGGTAGGAGTTCTCTTTACTATAAGCACATAATCCCTATCCCAACGTTGCAATATTTTAACAGACACGTTTAAAAGTTCTGCAAACTCACTAAGTTTATAATTTGTTATATTGTTTGTATTTATGTTAATCAACTCCTTCAAGTATATTTCAACACTTTTAAACACATTTAAACATATTTGTCTATATTTCTAACAACTATTAATTATCTCCTTAAAATATCTTATATTTCAATTTAGTACATACTTATAGCATATTTTTATTTTACCAATAAAATATTAAGTTTACTCATAAAACTTATATTCCTCCATAGAAGTACTTAACATAACACTTGTTAAATAACGGTTAACTCAATTATCTTTATATCCACTTATAATATTTTTATAAAACTCTACTGCCTTACCTATAACATCTATATCTATATTTTCATTTATATTATGAACCGATTTAAATTGTTCCTTTGATAAAATTATTGGAGCAAACCTTAGTGTACATGGACACATATCTGTAAGATGTCTTGCATCTGTTCCTGCTGGAAGTATATATGGTGCTACAGGAATATTTCCAAACGTTTCTTTTATTTTATCTTTCACATAAAAATAATTTTTATGATTCAAATCTGCTGCTTTAGGCATTTCATTACTTTTTATTTCAATTTTTATTTCATATTTTTTAGCTATTTGCTTCAATTTGTCTATATCTTTTTCTAAATCTTCATCTGTAATTGCTCTTAAAAAGGCAATTACTATAGTTTCTTCTGCTATTTTATCATCTAAATTCCCACCTCTAATTGATGTAAATGTACAAGTTGTTCCAAGCATTTGAGCTCCCTCTTTACTTATTCTAGGTAAAATTCTTTTTATTATAGGAAAAAATATATTTATATTTGAAAACACAAGCTTTTCTTTGTATTTCATATATGAACTAAGATCTTTAAACATTGCTCTAACTTCT
>JBOFRC010000185.1:0-16369 GCA_051650825.1 Sarcina sp.
TAAATCCCGATCTTACTTTTGCTCAAATTACTCCAAAAAGATTTTCTTATAAAATATTTGAAAATGATGTAACTTATAAATCTGGCAGTAGACTTAATACTATTTGCTTTGACATAGATAATCAGAAATTTTTATGGTACGGGAAATCTGCATCATCTAATTATTATTGTGCATATGAAACAATCAAAACTCCTTATTTATCTTTTACCATTCAATTAATTTTAAGCATAGTTTTTATAACTTTAGTATATATAGGTGTAACTAAACTTAATCTATATATTTTGGGTGCAAGTTTTTTAATTTTTCCTGCTTTGATAACTTATATTCATATCAAAAATTATGTTTCACTTGCAAGAAAAAGTTTAAAAGAAGATACTTAAAAAAATTATGGTATTATTGAACTTACTAAAAATATAGGAGGTATTTATAATGTTTAAACTTAAAATCAATTTTAAATTTTTTCATTATATGGATATTTTTTCAACAATCTGTTTAATCTTATTATTCTCATTTATTTCATTTTATGGTTTTTTTAAAAATACCTATAAATCTTTTTTTAAAGCCGAAGTATTACCTATTATTTCAATAATTGTTTTAATCTTTTTTATTTATAATTTATTAAACAAAATAATTCTATTATTTAATTATAAATTATTTTATAAATATAATTTTTTTATAATCAAGAAGAAAAATTATGGTTATACTGGTTATGCTATTTTAGGATTATTTTCGGCTATTTTGTTAGGATTTACCTCACTTTGGTTTATTAGTCTCCTGATAGCTTTATTTCTTTGGTTAACAATACTACTGTTGAAATCCAAAATAACCTAGCAAGTAAACCAGCTTCAAATACCTATTTTAATTTAAAATCTTTTAACACACTCAATTATCCTTATAATTTAAACTAAACTCTAGTCAAATACTATTGAAGTAAATAAGAAGTTAAAACATTAAAACTATTTTAGGAGGTGTTTACTATTAAAAAACTTTAGTCTCTATTCTTTATTATTCTGAATTAATTACAAATGTATTATTAATATTATTTAGTATATTCATGACTTTTTCTTTACTTATTTATAAAATATTCTATTCATTTCCTTTTACGAATAAATATCTTGTATATGAATCATTAAGGAGTTACTTATGAAAATTACAGTTATTTATGGAACTATGCGCCAAGGTAGTACATATAACGTTGCTAAACTCTTCCTCGAAAATCTTTGTACTGATAAATCTGAAATCACAGAATTCTTTTTACCAAGAGATTGTCCTAATTTTTGTAGAGGTTGCTTTAGATGTTTTGAAGATAAGACAAAATGCCCTGACTATAAGTATGTAGAGCCTATTATAAAAGCAATTGATAACGCAGATTTAATTATTTTAGCTTCACCTGTATATGTATATCACGTAACTGGTGCTATGAAATCTTTCTTAGATCATTTAGCTTTTCGTGCAATAGTTCATAAGCCTAGTGAAATAATGTTCAAAAAACAAGCTATTGCCATATCAACAGCTGCTGGAGATGGTTGTAAAAAAACAAATAATGATATGCTAGATAGTTTTTTCTTCTGGGGTGTTGGAAAAACTTATACTTATGGAGCAAATGTTTTTGCAAGCTCATGGAAAGAGGTCTCTGATAAGCGAAAAACAAAAATCAAAAAAGAAGTTCTTGCTCTTTCAAAGCAAATTGAAAAAAACTCAAAGAAAAAAATTGTACCATCACTAAAACTAATAAATTTCTTTAATATTTGTAGAATGCTCCATAAGAAAGGAAGCTTTTCAGAATCTGATACAGAATATTGGCGTGAAAAAGGTTGGCTTGGTAATAAAAGACCTTGGAAATAAAATAACCTATATCTTTCTAAATTGCTAAGATTAAATTTTTTATAATTCATATATAAATTAATGCTAAAAATTAAAAACACCGCTCCTAGTAAGAACAGTGCTTTTAATTTTTAAAATATATTCACTCTTTATTTTTAAACAACTAAAATTCTTTATTTACTATTTTTATCATTTCATCTAAAGCTTCTTCTATTATTAATTCACCCTTTTCTTTAGAACTAGTTCTTCCTATTGCTAAAAGTCCTGATTTAGGAACTATATCTAAAGGTATTGGGTATACTTGATACTTTGGAACTTCTTCTATTTTTTCATCTATTAATCTATCCATATGTACCAATTCTGGTGCAAATTTTAATATTAAAGATGTCTCAGTAATTGCAGCATGTTCTAATGCCCATCCAGGAAATTCAATCTCATTAAACACTTTATCTATAGTTGTTTGAGTTATCAGATCCCACCAACTCATCATTACAATTTTTGTTCCTTGTGGCATTGTCCTACTAACTAAATCTACTGCTTCTAATAAAAATGCTTGATTCTCAAAATGAGCATTCATTAAAATTATTTTCTTTACTCCATCTCTTATTAACTCTTCTATAATATCCTTAACTAAAGCTACAAGTGTTGCTCCATTTAAATCTATTGTCCCAGGGAATAATGGTCCTCCACCTGATGCAGGTTGAGATTTATATCCATAATTTATAGGTGGCATAACTATAGCATTAACCTTATCAGCTAATAACTTAGAAAAACCTTCTGATATTATTGTATCAGTAAAGAGCGGTAAGTGTGGTCCATGTTGTTCAACAGACCCTACTGGTAATATTACTATATCATTATCTTTTCTTTCATTAAATTCGTACCATGTCATATTTTTCATTAAAGTCATTTGTAACTCCCCCTCGTTTTGATTTAATTCTACTATATATTTATAATTATATATTTTTTATATAATAAATCAAAAGCTGTGAAAATTATACTAATATATTTTTACTTCAGGATTTTAGCAAATGCTATACATCCAAATTCTTCTGCTTTAAGAAATCCAACTTTTTTATAAAATAAAATAGTTTTATCTTGATTATCAGTTAAAAGCACTTTTTGTTTAACATCCTTATACTTATTAAGAACAATCTCTATTAGCTTTTTTCCAATTCCATTATTTTGATACTCTTGTAATACTAAAATATCTTGAATATAAACTATAGAATATCCATCTCCTACCACCCTTATTAAACCAACTAACATTTCATTATCCCAAGCTGTTATTACTTTTAACGAATTGTGTATTGACTTCTTTAGAGTATCTATATTTTGGGTGTATGAATTCCATCCAACATTATTATACAAACGTATTAAATCTTCTTTTTTTAATTCAGCTCCATCTCTAAAAATTAAATTCCCCATATTTTCTTCCCCTAGTTCCTCTAAGTATTTTACTTATATATATTTAAATTATATTTTATGTTATACGAGCTAAGTCAAAGAAATTTTGTGTCGACCTCTTCAGTCATTTATACTCTTACTCTTAGCTTTTAGATAACTTCTAGAAAGTGTTTTTTTATAAGAAAAACACCTCACTTTTTTATCCACCTGTGGATAACTTTTTAATGATTTTTTCCACAGATGAAGCTTAAAAATTAAAATAAAAAAGAAGAATCTCCAATTAGAGAGCCTTCTTAACTACTTAAATATTCTATTAAATTATCATTTATCTTTAAATTAATTGAATCTATAACTCTCTCTTTACTTATTGTTATTTCTGAAATTAACATATGCAAAAGTATCTTTTGTTTCTTCCCTGTTTGTACAACTAGCATTATTCTTATATATGATTAAAAGCCTTAGCATTTATATCTAAGTCTTTTAATTTTATATGAACTCATTATAAAATCTAATTTCAAAATCGACTACTTATTTTCTAAGAAAACATTGCTTTCTCCGTTAATTTGCTTCAATAAATTCAAATCCTTCTTCAATATATCTACATTTAACGTTTTAATTAATGATCCTACTGGATCTCCCACATCATATTGCATATTTACTACTAGCAAAGCTATTTTTCTCTTATTAACTATACTTCATCCCATTTCCATCCTTCTGTACCAGCACCTACTTCAAAATGGTATTTTACAATTCCAAGATCTAATTTACTATAAAATCCTCTTAGAGCCTTTGCTTTTACTATATTACCGTCCTCTAATGTAATTAAGAATTTCTGTTGATTTATTGAAGTTGGTGCAAGTCGTGCAGCTTCCATACCTTTTCTAAACCACTCTGGCATTTCACCATTTACATATGAAAGTTCTTCTATAGTTTTTGTCTTATGACTCACTCCATTTGTCTCACCATAACCTATTGCAATTACACAACACAATTTCTCTCCATTATTAATTTTACACTCTACTTTTCCTTTTCCATAAGTAAGTCCTACCCAGCAGGTATTAAGCCCTAATTGAGTTGCTTTTAATACAACTTTTTCACCATAATATCCTGACCTTTCTTGAAGATACTTTCCTTTTTTCTCTATAATTGCAATATAATTTCTTACATTTTTAAACTTTCCATATCGTGCCATAAAATTATTAAATGCATTTGGTTCATCAGTGCATAATTGAATATTCATATCACCATCTATATTACACTCATCAATTATTCTCTTTAGTTCATTTTTAGTATCTTCATCAATTTTTCTATTAGTATAACTACGTACCGAATGACGTAAATTTATTGCTTCAAAAATATCCATAACTACCCCTCCATTAAATTATAAATTTGTTATTACAAAAATTTATATATAAACAACTAAAGAGTCTGTATCTTTAGTTAATTATAGATAACTCTTTTCAATAGCTTTAATTTCTGCATCACTTTTAGCACAACTCTTATCAGAAATCTCCTGAACCACACCATAAATATTTTCCATAAGCTCTGCAAGTTGTTTCCACACAGTTTCACTTACATTTACATAATAATAATTCTTAGTGCTTTCGCGATACATACTTATGATTCCTACATTCTTTAATATCTGTAGATGATGTGATACAGCTGGCCTAGATAAATAAGTTTTTTTTGTAATTTCACCAACTCTTATTCCATGATTATCACTTTCAAGTAGTGTTATTATAATATTCTGTCTTGTTTCATCTCCCAAAGCTACAAATGCCTTTTCACATGCTTTAAATTCTCTTGCTATCTGTAATCTTCGGTTGTAACATCTATCCATTTATTGTAATCCCTTCATTTATTAGTTTATTATAATTCTATTACTCCAGATTTTATATCTGGATCATGAGTAGCAAATACACCTACACAATTTTCTTTATGAGACATATCTCTTACCCATTTTAAAGATACCATCATTTGATATTTATTTGAAAGAGGTCCTGGTAATCGTAAATCTTCCCATGAATTTTTTTGATAACCACAATCTCCAGTAAGTAAAATAAACTTACCGTGTTTTTTAATCATAATAATAATATTACCTTCAGTATGTCCCTTTGCATCCATAAGGAGTATAGATCCATCTCCAAATACATCATAAGATCTTTTAAATGGACCATATTCTGAATCCTTCATTTTAAAGTATTCAATATTTACACCTTTCCAAAATCTATTTCTATATCGTATATTTCCTTTTTTGACTGCTTGAAATTCTTCTTCACTTATCATTATTTTTTTAGCATCCTTAACAAGTCCTATACCACTTGCGTGATCACAGTCCATATGAGTTAAAAACACATAATCTAAATCCTTAGGATATATACCTAATTTTGAAAGCTGCTCATCTATAGCCTTATTTTGGGGTAAGTTAGGTTTACTAGCCATATATAAAGTAGCAGACATATGTTTAATAGGATGTTTTCTTACATCTTTATGCCATCCTGTATCAATTAAAACTTTCCCCTTTGGATGTTCAATAAAATATGCTGAAACTGGACACCAAATACGTAGCTTACGCCTTCTTCCTATCCCTGTATAAGCAATAGGATTTTTAGATACATCTCTAAATGGTACTGCTGGGTCAACACCTACTTCTCCACAATGAAATATATGAATCTTTATATTATCATTCATAAAATTAATCCTTCCTAGTTATAATCAAAATATTTATTGTTTATCTGTTTAAACTATAATACCATTGAATATTTAAAAATATTCAATGGTAAAGAAAATCAAGACCATTAATAATAAGAAGCAAATTAGAATTCAAACATTAATATTATTCATTGTGCTGGTGGTTATTATATTAAATTAAATCTTTTAGATATTCTAAAGATTTAATAGTGGCTTTAAAACTGCAATATTTTAAGTTATAGCAAATTCATTATTAAGTAGCCATACAGCTAATCTTTTAATTACTAAAAGTAACCTTTCCTAAATATATAAAGCAATACTTGTAGCCAATGTTATAATAAATATTTCTTATGATATATCTTCACTTATAAAAATAGCTTTAACCAAGTAAATCCAATGGTTAAAGCTAAAAAATTTATTTTCAAAGGAAACTCGACTCACATGCGTTCGCTGAGTAAGTTCTACCAACCAAATCATAGATTTGGGGTATCACTTATGGTACGGCTCATTATTACTTATTCTAAAAGCTCTATAAATCTGTTCTAATAACATCACTCTAAAAAGTTGGTGTGGGAAAGTCATTTTAGAGAAACAAACCTTGTGGTTTGCTCTCTTTAATACTTCATCAGATATTCCAAGGCTTCCTCCAACAATAAAAGCAATATTTGAGTTTCCTGTTACTCCACAATTATCTATGAATTTTGAAAACTCTTCTGATGTCATTTGTTTTGGTTTTAGATCCATTGCTACAACAAACATATTGTCCTTTATTTTTGAAAGAATTAGTTTTCCTTCTCTTTCTTTTATTTGTTCTTCTTCTTTTTCTGATGCGTTATCTGGTGTTTTTTCATCTGGTAATTCTAAAAGTGTTAGTTTGCAGTATCTTGATAGTCTTTTTGAGTATTCATCTATTGCCATTTTAAGATATTTTTCTTTTAGTTTACCAACTGAGATTATTGTTATATTCATCTTTTAAAATCTCAATCCCTTCTAGTTTTATCTTTTATTTTATTGTGTTCTATGTTCTATTTGTTTGTAATTTTATTTATGTTTTGTATATGTTTTTCTCTTATCTTTTGGTTTTATTTTTGCTTTTATTTAATCATTTGCTTATTTTTATAGTTTATTTTCTTTTGTTAATTATGTTCTAATCTAAGTGTTTTAATCTTTCTGCTTGATTTTACCGTCCTAAATTATTGTAAGGTACCAATTTAATAGGTAATCACCAAACATAACTACTATATATGTTGATATTGCAATGCAAGGGATAAATGGTATATACTTGTCCGATTTATTTATAAGTAGTCCTATACCTGCTATAAAGCCACCTATAAGAAGTGCTACAAGTAGGTCTAATCCACTACCAACAATGGACATGTAAAGCCCTATGAAGACAAATACTTCTATATCTCCACCACCCATGCCATCATGCTTTGCTGAGACAAACTTTAAGAATCCTAATATTAACAGAGGTATTGTTGTTGCTACTATCTCTGGTATGATAGAACCTCCATTAAGAACATTTATAAAGGAGAATATTATTCCTCCTATAAGTCCTACAACAGACACAATTAAATAAACAGATCTCGTTTTGAAATCTATTATAGCTGATACAAGTAGCACACTAAACAAAAATGAAAATTTAAAAAATCTAAGTCCTATATAAAACTTTAGATACATGCTCAAAAATATAAATACACTAATTCCTATTGCCGAAACAGTCATTATTTTATTTGTTCCTAGCTTATAAAAACAAAATTTAATTCTCCCTACTAAATTAATATTTTTATCTTCAGTAAAATCTTCGATAGCTACAAAATAAGCTATAAAATTCAATATCACTCCCCATAATACTGAAATTAAAATCATTAATAAAAGCATCAAAACCTCCTCTTCAAAAAAGGTCTGCTAATGATTAATCTAGCAAACCTACCCTGTCATTATTATTGCTCCCTTATATAGGGCGCTTTAGCTAAAGCTCCTGACTGGTCAACTACTATGTCTTTTGTTGGGACATTGGTTATCACTCCTAGGTTTCCAAGATTGATATCCTTATTATTGACTATGAGCTTTACAGATGATACTCCCTTTAGATAGCCTTGAGCTTGTAAGTAATCCATAGCATTTACAACTTTTATAGAATCGAAAACTTCTTTTGTAAGATTTGCTGATTCTATTCCAAGCGCTGATAAATCACTACTTTTTATATAATCTTTTGCTTCTTTTAAAATTGCACTTGCTTCTACCTGTATTTCTTTTTGCTGTTTAAGGACAGTTCTATTAGTAAACTTTGGAACAACAACAGCTGCTGTAAAAGCTATAAGTCCTAGAACAAATATCAAATGAACAGCTCCTGCTCCTAATTTTTTCTTTTTCCTAAGCATTGTATACCCTCCCACCTTCTATATATATTAAGAAGATTTTAGATATATTTTGCTCAATTATTTTTCCTCTATACTAATAACCTAATATCTCATTCACAAATATAACATGTATTCGCTCTGAGTTGTTTTGGCTCTTTATAACAGTGAATTCTCTACAGATTTTTTCTGGTGATTTACAATCCATACATTCCCCTGTTTTTGTACAAGGTGTTTTTCTGTCTAATCTTTTAGCATTAATAGGTGCTGCTATGTTTCTATTTCTTTCTATAGCCTCATCTAAGTTTTTAACTATTTTATTTATTCCACATATAATAACAACTTTATCAGGACCATATATCATAGCTGCTACCCTATTTCCATTTCCATCTACATTATATAATAGTCCATCTTCTGTTATTGCATTAGAGCTTGAAAAATAAACATCTGTTGAAAATGCCCCTCTATAAATTTCTTTAACTTGCTCTGGTGTAAGTCCTTCTTGATATCTATCAAGAAAATTTACATCCCTATGTCTTAGGTATTCTATAACTCCTGTTTCAAAAAGTGTCATAGACCCACCACAGGCAACCTTACTTTTATCTGGTACTAATGTATCTAAAAGTCCAATAAGCTCTTGACTTGATTCTACAAAATAACCATTTATATTGTTTTTCTTTAATGAATCTATTGTCTTTATAACCCTAGTTCTTATAAACCATTCTACATTTTTGTCCATAACAAATCATCCCCTATATCCTCATATAAATAAAGGTAGACATTATTATGTCTACCCACTATTTTAAAATTATTTTCCACAACACTTTTTGTATTTTTTACCGCTTCCGCATGTGCATGGATCATTTCTTCCAACTTTAACTTCGTTAACAATAGTTTTTGATTTTTTGAAAGTTTTACCTATTTCAGCTCTTTTTTCAGCTGAGAATATAGCTTCCCATTGTGGTAATTCATATAAGTAATCTGCTTTAGCATCTAACATATTGAAGTATAATCCTTCAAAGTTTATGTCTAATGTTAACTCTGTGTTCTCATCAACTTTCTCTAAATCGTAAGGTGCTCTTAAACTGTCGTTTATTCCATCTAAGAATCCCATCATAAATTCAGCTGTTGTGTTAAATTCCTTAGCTAAATCTGCTATTGTTGAAACTCTAATATCATCATGCTTAGCTAATAAATCTCTGTATATTCTAGCTTCAACATCCATGTATTCAGCCCAGAAAGCCTCTTCCCCTTTAGTCTTAACATATTCAACAACCATATCTGTCCACTGTTTGTATAAACTCATTTTCGTATCTCCTTTAACCTATCTTTTTCACTTTATCGTTTTTTAATCATCACTTTGAATTAGTATTAAAATCATTATATATTTTAATTCCTATATTTTTCAAGAGTTATTTAATTATTATTATATAATTTAAACTTTTAAAACTCTAAATTTCTATGTAATTACTAGGTTCGTGTCTCTTTGCTATAGTAAGCTTTAAATCCTCTTTATAATCTAAACCATTTTCCTCTAAAATATTCACAACTGCCTTATATGCAAGTTCAGGAATATTATTAGTATTACTAAGATGTCCTAAAACAATACGTCTAAATTTTCCGTCTTTCATAAGCTCTACTATTGCCTGTCCACAGTCCTCGTTACATAAATGCCCAACTTCACTAAGTACTCTTCTTTTTAAATCATAATGATATGGTCCAAACTTAACCATTTCTTGGTCATGGTTCGCCTCTAATAGAAGTATTTCAGAATCAACTACATTTTCTCTAATCTCTTCTGTAAATGTACCTATATCAGTTACAACGCTTGCAGATTTACCACTCTCTTCTTTTACAGTATACCCCATAGCTGCTATAGCATCATGGGGTATATTAAATGCCTGTATTTGAAGATCATCGATAATTGTAAGACTTCTTTTGTCTATAATTTTAATGTTTGATTCTTTTACTTTTCCAATCTTAGGTGCCATAGCATCCCAAGTTAACTGGTTAGTGTATACAGGAATATCAAATTTTCTTGATATTATCCCTACACCCTTTATGTGGTCTGAGTGTTCATGTGTCACAAATATTGCTTTTATCTCATTTGGATCTTGCTTAATTCTATCTAGTGCTTCAATTACCTTTTTTCCAGGTAAGCCACAATCTATAAGAACTTTAGTCTTTTCAGAACCTATAAGAATACAATTCCCACTACTCCCACTATATAGTGAGCAGAAAATCATTTAAAATCACCTATACTTCTTCTCTTCTAATATCTGCTCCAAGGCTATTGAATTTATTTTCAATATGAGGGTATCCTCTATCTATATGTCCTATGCTGCCTATAACAGTTTCGCCCTCAGCCATGATTCCAGCTATAACCATTGCTGCACCTGCTCTTAAGTCAGTTGCTTCAACATGTGCACCGTGAAGTTTTTCAACTCCAGTTATTATAGCTTTTCTTCCATCAACTTCGATATTAGCTCCCATTTTTATTAATTCATCAGCATGCTTATGTCTGTTTTCCCAAATGCTTTCTACTATCATGCTTTTTCCTGCTACGATAGTTAATAAAGCTGCCATTGGTTGTTGAACATCTGTTGGGAATCCTGGGTATGGTGTTGTTTTAACATTAATTCCTTTTAAAGGTCCATCAACATATACTCTTATAGTATCGTCTCCCTCTTCAACTTTAACACCCATTTCAATAAGTTTTGCACTTATTGATTCTAAGTGTTTAGGAATTATATTTCTTAATGTTACATCACCTTTAGTAGCTGCTGCTGCTATCATGAATGTTCCAGCTTCTATTTGGTCTGGCACAACACTATAGTCGCATCCAACTAGCTTTTCTACACCTTTGATTCTAATAACATCTGTTCCTGCACCCTTTATGTTTGCACCCATTGAGTTTAAGAAGTTAGCTACATCAACAACATGTGGTTCTCTAGCTACATTCTCTAGCACAGTTGTACCTTCTGCTAAAGTTGCTGCTATCATAACATTTATTGTTGCCCCAACACTTACAACATCAAAGAAGATGTTTGTACCTTTAAGGTTAGCAGCTTTAATTTCAACTGCTGTGTCTGTAACCTGAACATCTGCGCCTAGTGCTTCAAAACCTTTTATATGTTGGTCAATAGGTCTAGCTCCTATTGGACATCCACCAGGTAACTCAACTCTTGCTTTTTTAAATCTTGCAAGTAAAGCTCCTATAAAGTAATATGATGCTCTCATTCTTCTAACATCTTCAGTACATGCATTTGTACTTGATATAGTTGTTGAATCTATCTCTATAGTGTTAGGTCCCATCTTCTTAACTTTACATCCTAAGCTTTCTATTATTCTCTCTAAACAATGAACATCTGATATGTCTGGTACATTGTCTATTGTACACTTTCCTTCACTTGCCATTATAGCAGCTGGTAATATTGCAACTGCTGCATTTTTTGCTCCATTTATTTCTACAAATCCTTTTAGAGAACTTCCTCCCCTAACGATCAATTTTTCCATCCATTTTCACCCTTACTATCTCTTAATTTTATAAATAGTTCCTAATTATATACTTTTTCCAAATTTTGTTTTTTTATTCAAATTTATATTGATTCTTCGTATTCGATAATCTTCTTCAAATATTTTACTTTTGTAAATATCCACGACTAACATTATATCAATAATACCTCAAGATTTAAAGTAATTTTTAGTGCTTATGTGTGCCTAGAAAGTAATTCCTAAACTTATTTAAATGATTTAATTAACATAATTAACAATCTATCCAAAATAAATAATGATTTGTGATATCATTTCTTAATATGATATAATCAAAACGTATAAATATGGTATATTTAAGTTTAATTTAAGTGAGGGTTAAAATATGAAGTATTACTTGGTAGCACTGTTTGATGACGAGTCCTATGAAAGAATAGAACCTGTTCAAAAAAACGTTCTAAAAAGATTCAGATTACCTAGGCATCAGCTTTCATCTCACATAACTCTCAAGACACTAGATAACCCAGATATAGAGGATTTAGATTCTGTTTTATTAAAAATTTTTAAGCCTTATAAAAAATTTAAAGTAGAATTAACAGGGGATATCTTTTGCTATGAGAGCAATTCAAAGAATATCAATTTAAAAATTGAGAATAAAGGTTATATAAACAAAATACACCGTTCATTGAATGATATGTTAAAGTTACATGGCTTTGTAACAAGAGAAGATCGTAAATATCTATCAGTTGCTTTAAGTACGGGAAACAGCAGTAACAGAGATAGAAAAGAACATTCAAATGCCTTAGTAAACAAAGGTAATCATAATTGTGACACATTAAAAATAGATAGAATAGAGCTTTGGAAGGTTTCTAGTAAAAAAGAAACTATTTTAAAGAGCTATAATCTTAGAACTTATTAAGATAAAGGAACTTTCTAAAATGATTTTATTTTTAGATGGTTCTTTTTTATTTTCCATTATAATCCTAAATAACCTTTAAAATTCCACTTCCTATTGCTAGTATCCAAATTTTAATAAATTTTGAAGTTTAAAAATTTTTAAAAAAAATAAAAAATTTTACTAAATATACTTTAAATTACCCATACTATACACGAGGTGATTTAAAACATGTTTGGAATAATTTTTTCTATAATAGCAGGATTAACAATGACTCTACAAGGAGTTTTTAATACTAGACTTTCTTCAAAAATAGGTCTTTGGGAAACTACACTAATTGTTCAAGGATTAGCCTTTGTTTGTACATTAATAGTATTTTTCTTTGTAAAAGACGGGAGTTTTGAACAGATACGCTCTGTTAGAAAGCTTTATCTTCTAGGTGGTGTTTTAGGAGTTATCATAACTTATACTGTTATGAAAGGAATTGGAGATCTTGGCCCAACTTATTCAATAATAGTAATTTTAATTTCCCAGCTTATAAGTGCAGGATTAATTGATGCTTTTGCTCTATTTGATAGTACAAAAGTTACATTTGCTTGGAATAATTATTTAGGTATAGTTTTTATGTTGGTTGGAATTGTGCTATTTAAATTTAAATCCTAAATTTATAACAAATAGATTTTCTCATCATATACTATTAGAGAAATCAATTGAGGAGTATATGTATGCTTTTTTATAAGAAAAAAATCTCTGATTCTCTTTACACTTATATGAAGTCAGATTACTATGAAAAATATCGTATTCTGATTAAATTCAAAAAATTTCATAAAGAGTTTGATAAAGTTATATCTTCACTTGGTGGAGAGGTTCTTTTTAATTACACTTATATAAACTTAATCTGTGCAAATTTATCAAATAAAGCAATAAAGCGTATAATTGAATATCCTGAAGTTTCATATATATCCCTTGATGAAGACTGTTTTTTATGTGGGCTTAATATAAATACCATAAACGCAGGTTCCTACAGTGATAATCTTGGATTATCAGGACGAGGTGTTAAACTAGCCATCTTAGATAGTGGAACATTTCCTCATCCTGACTTAACTTCCCCTAATAGAATAATAGCCTTTACAGACTTAATAAATAATTATAGATATCCTTATGATGATAATGGTCATGGTACTGCTGTATCAACTGTTATTGCTGGTAGCGGTATCTCTTCTAAATTTAAAATAAAAGGGATTGCACCTAAAAGTCTTTTATATTCTTATAAAATTTTTGATAAAACAGGGAAAGCTTACTTATCTAATATCTTTAATGCATTAGAATTACTAGTTGAAGACTGTGAGAAATTTAATATAAAAATTCTTTGTATGCCATTTGAAACATTTAACACAGACATAAAACACATAACCTATTTTGATGAATTACTTAATATTATTATTTCCAAGGGAATAATTCCTATTATGCCATCTGGAAGTAATTGTAAAAATTCTAATATAAGAGGAATAGCAAATACTCAAAACTCAATTTTAGTATCAGCCCTTAATAATGATGGAACTCCTTTTGAGTATTCTCCAATAGAAAATAAACATAAAAAAATAGATATCTCAGCTAAATGTATTAATATAGCATGTGGTACTAGTGATTGCTCCTATGAATCTGAGAGAAATTCTATCAAGGTATATCCACCTAAGCTAAAAGAATTTTATACAAGCTACTCTGGTCCCTCTATAGCTACTGCTTATATCACTGGTATTTGCTCATTGCTTATAGAAAAATATCCAAACTATACATTTCATGATGTAGCTTCTAGGATTGAGCTTTGTTCTGAAAGAATTGAAGGTTCACCATCTAACGCTAGAGTTCTTGACCTTGAAACTTTTCTTAGCTAATAATCTTTTTATCAAGATTTAAGAGCTATACAAAACCCTCTAAATTTAAAACTTTTCTTAGTTAAGATTTTTGTACAAGCCTTTGCTATTAATATTTATTTCTATCATTTGACTACCTTTAGCATAATGCTACAAGAATTTTTTAAATTAAATGCACACAAAAAGAGCTACAGTCAAACCCATGACTATAACTCTTTTTTCATTTATCTTATTTAAGATATGTGATTGGATTAATAGCTTTACCATTATGTCTAAGCTCAAAGTGTATATGAGGTCCTGTACTTCTTCCTGTACTTCCAACCTCTGCGATTTTATCTCCCTTATTAACTCTCTGTCCTGTTGCACAAGTAAGCTTACTAGCATGTGCATACAATGTCTCTATACCTTTTCCATGGTCTAAGATTACTACGTTCCCATATCCATTCATCCATCCTGAGTATTTAACTTTTCCTGTGAATGATGCTTCTATTCTATCCCCTGTTTTTCCAGCTAGGTCAACCCCTGAATGATGCTCATTGCCCCATCGCTTTCCATAGCTAGATGTTACTGTTTTATCCTTACCTGGGTAACTTAAAAATGCTATTCCACTAGTAATTGGATTTTGTATCCCTTTATATAAAATAGTTTCTGTTGGTTTTACTAGAACACTCTCATCTAAAACCTCACTTTTTACAATTTCACCATCAATATATACATTTTTCTTTTTTACTTCCTTTTTACCCTTTTCTCCAAGAAAAACTTTTTCTTCCCCAAGATACAAGTTTTCACTTGTAATTTCTTTTATAGTAGGCATTATTTCCTCTATATCTTTTGTAACTTCTAAGACTTCTATATCAATAAGACTAGCCCCTTTTTTACTATGCTTTCTTGCCTTTATGTTTTCTATAATTTCAAAGCTATCTCTAAGCTTTCCAATTTCTATCCGCTCTTTAGTGTAAGCAACTTCCCCCTGCACACTTGTTCCTACAAGCTCATCAGTGCTTATATTACTAACTTTAATTGCTTCATCTTTAAAGGCATTTATTATCTCATCACCCTTTTGAAAACTATCAACATAACCTACACTCTTACCATCAACTAGCATATTGTACCCATCTATGCTTATGTCAGATGCTAATATTATATTATTTTTCATGGTTTCTTTAGTTGTCAGCTCATTTCCACTATCATTAGTTGCTTCAATTCTTATGATATTCCTTCCTTCTAGAACATTAGTAAAAGACTCCTTCGCTTCATCTAATACTTCATTATAAACCTCTTTGACAGTTTTTCGATTATCAACATACCCTACAAACTCATCATTTAGATAAGCCTTTTGGGCTGTTGTCATTCCAAACCCTAAAGATATAAATCCAATAATTAAAATTACCTTAGATATTTTTACTACGTTTCTCAGAAAACTTTCCATAATTTAAAACTCCTTAATTAATAAATGTAAACTTAATTCAAGTAAAATTATTTTCTCTTGAATTTCTAGATTTTATTATCTAACAGCTTACATTTATTTATCCTCTACTTGCAGAATGTAGAAATATTAGAAATACTCGCTATCAGACAAATAAAAAATCACAATAATTAAAGTACCCCAAATTTTAAAGTCTTATTCACTAATATTTTCAAAAGTAATCTAAAGTTGTTTGTTGAGTGTTATTTTTCAGTTTGTTATAATGATAAAAGACACTTCAAACTATTATTTTATGAAAGGTAAAATTATTATATGAGTACATTTATTTTAAAAAATTCTACACTTGAATTTACACCACTTAGCAACGTATTTATTGACAAATATATGCCTAAAGCTAGAG
>JBOFRC010000186.1:0-7751 GCA_051650825.1 Sarcina sp.
AGATATACAGATTCAATATTAGAAAATCTATATATATCTCTAGGTAGTAATTACTAATTTTAAAAAATGACAAATTAAAAGGACCAAATTTTTTGATCCTTTTCAAATAACTATATATTCAATATTATTCTCAGAAATAATATTATTTCTTTCTTAATACTAACTAAACTAGTATCTTTTGCCATACCAATAAGGCAAAACCAATGGATTCTTTTAGCATAGTTTAGTATTTTAACTTTGCCCAAGAGGCAAATTTTCTATTCTCCAGCACTAAGCTGATATGAGATTTTATGCTATTTTCTATAAATTTTTAGTATACTTTTTCTTTGCAGTATAAATTTCCACAAATGAATGTCGTTATTGGGCAAACTATAACAAGTCCTATACACCCAACAAAAGTGTGAACTATCTCTGAATTTATCCACTGTGAATTTAAGATATTTATAAATGGTGTACCCTGAGCCATATAAACCATCATCACACAAATAAAACTCCCCATATAAGCAAGCAATAATGTTGTCGTTTGTGTCCCAACCACTGATCTACTTATATTCATTCCAGATTTTAAAATATCAATCTTTTTAATATTAGGATTATTTAAAACAAGCTCTTCTATTGCAGCACAAATATCTATTGATAAATCTAATATCGCACCAGAACATGATAAATAAACCCCAGCCTTATAAATACTTGTCAAATCTAAATTTTCAAACCCTGCATATAATAAAGATTCTGACCACTGCATTACAACACCATCAATTTTAAATATTCCCCCAAATATCATAGCTAAAATACAAGTCATAAAAGATACTATAAAAGAACCTAAAATTGCTGCATAAGTTCTTTTTGTAAAACCAGAAACTAAAAGTAATGTTATAAGAGAAATTATACACCCTACACCGAGTCCCACATATATAGGATTGTACCCTTTTAACAAAAGAGGAACCAGTACTTTCCATATGACAGTAAGTGTGAATATAAATGATATAATTGTCTTAAATCCAACTTTTCCACAGCAAATAATTAAAAGAATAAAAAATATTGCCACTAATACAATTATTTTATTAATTCTATAATGTTCTATCATAGTTGCATTAATTATTTCTCCATTTGATGATTGCTCAACTAAAACAACTGCTTTATCACCAACTGAAAAAAGCTTATCAGCTTCAAGTTTTCCCGATAAAAGATTATTTGCATCTAAGATGTCGCCTTTATATTTTCCCCTCATAATTTCAATTTTACAAGCTTGATTTCCTTGTCTTATCATCCCAGTATTATAAATATTACTATCATTTACTTCTAATACTTTGCTTACTGCTGATATAGAATTTCTATACATTTGTTTTTCAAATCCTGTAGGGATAAAACTTAAAATTATTATCCCCACAATAGCCACAATTGAAATAACATAATTTTTATCCTTTATAAATTTCATTTACTTAACACCAGTAGTTTTTACAAGCTTTTTAAATATATCAGTATTATCATAAGATCCATTGAACTGCTCTGCACCCTGCCCAATTGCATAAACTGGTACAGGAACTCCTGTATGAGAATATGATGTCCATCCAATTCCAGCCTTATTATTAATTATATGAGTAAGAGTCACTGTCAAAGGTTCATAGCCACCATATAAGAATGTCATCTCTTCACTCTCTGCATCTCTCTTCTCCTTTGCTTTTAGAGTTTCTTTAAATGCCTTCTCTAATTTTTCATATTGATAATCTGACAAAACTAAATCTTTATACTTCTCATTTTTAGCATCACTATCATCCTTTGTAATAAGCCCAAATTTATCTTTAATCATAGGAAGAACATCTTTTAATGTATTTAATTTATTTTCCTTTTTAGCTTTATTTAATAATTCATCAAATTCAACATAACTTATTTTTTGATTTTCCAAAATACTAAATGTAGTATCATACCCTGTAGTTGCTTGTCCTATACTCATCCCACCAGTTTCATGATCTCCTGTTACTATAATAAGAGTATCCTCAGGATGTTTATTATAAAAATCTACTGCAACTTTTATAGCTTCATCAAGAGCTAGTGTCTCTTCTATATTACTCTTTGCATCATTTGCATGACCTGCCCAATCTATTTTTCCACCTTCAACCATCATAAAAAAGCCTTTTTCATTATCTAAAACATCTATTCCCTTTTTAACAAAATCAGCTAACGTTATAGAATTTTCACTTTTATCTATACTATAAGTCATAGCATTTGAATCTTGAAGTTCATCACTTATAGCATAAACTTTTCCGCTATCTTTATTTATACCATTAAACCCATCTTTTGTTGTAGTAACTGTATACCCCTTTTCTTTTATAATATCAAAGGCATCTTTTTGATTTTTCTCTTTACCTGTTGGTTGCACTAAAGATCCTCCTGCAAAATAATCAAAATTACTATTTGCAAGTTGAAGTGCTATATCATACATATTTCCTCTTGATGGTGTATGTGCATAAAAAGCAGCAGGAGTTGCATGGTCTAAAGATACAGAACTAATAACACCTATTTTTCTTCCCTCTTTTTTAAATTTTTCAGTTATGCTCTCTGGTTTTGTTTCCTTATCAGCTTCAAGACCAATAACTCCACTATGTGTTTTCACACCTGTTGCTATAGCTGTTGCTGTTGATGCTGAGTCCGGTGCAAAAGAGGTTGAATCATGTGTTGTTGCAGATCCAACTATAGGAAAACTATCAACTGCTAAAGCTCCCGTTTTAATATCTTTTTCATTAGAACTTAAAAATATTCGAGCTGCATTAAGTTGTACCGTAGACATTCCATCCCCTATAAAAGTAAAAACATATTTAGGACTTTTAATTTCTTTATTATCCAGTGTTTGATTTGCTACTGTATTTTGCTTATTATCACTAACCTTAGCATTTGATGTATTTCCTGCACATCCCCCTAAAATTGAAGCTGTTACTCCTAAAACCACTATAATCGCAATTAATTTTTGCTTAGCCATAACCTTAATCTCCCCCTATACCCTCTTATAAATTTAATCTACTTAAAAGTATAGATAGTAAATATTAAGTTTTAAAACACTAATATTAGCTACTTGTAAAGTTAGCGTTAAAATTCAATTCAAAAAAATTAAAACTTTCTTTTTGTAAAGTTACTATAATACAAATAATATAAAAGTTGATATCTATCAGATTCCTCCATTTTACTAGTTATTTTAACTTCGCTTATATTTTTCTTGTCTAAAATATCTAATTTTATCATGTTATCTATTAATTTTTCTTTATTATTGCCTTTTTTCTTATATGAATTTTCATGTATTAATTTTCCTAAGGTTACTCTTTCACTATTTTCTTCCATAGTAATTCCGTTAGAAAAAAGCCAGAGCTTTCTTTTACAAATAAAGTAATAATTAAATTTCACACCTTGAACTTTTAAATTTTCAAAATTAAATTCCATTTTATCACCGCCTAAATTAATCCTAAAACTTATACTATACTTATTTAGGTAACAATTAGATTTTATAATTAATTTGAAATAAAAAAATGTTAGATGACTAAATTTAGTCATCTAACACTCTTTTTTATCAATTTCTTTATTTTCGTCTTCAAATATATCTTTTCTTAAAGCTCTCACCACACCTATAATACTATCTATGTGATATTTCATATAATATATAGAATCTTCATACCAAGGCTCTTTATCTTTAATTTTATTGAATAATGGATATATATATTTTTCCGTATCTCTTACATATAACCCTATCTTTTCATCATTAAAAAACTGTAATGTTGCTATATTATGGCATCTATCTGCTATTTTAACTATTGTAGCTTTAGGGCAATCTCCTATTACTTCATAGTATTCATCTGCATCATAGTTATCTGATTTTTTTGTTAATCTAAGTATTATATTTGCTGCTTCTGCTGGCAATTTACAAACTTCTAAAAGTTCCTCATAAGTTACTTTTGTATCTTCTAGTATATCATGTAAAAGTGCTGATATAACTATATTTTCATCTACAATACCTAATGATATAAGACCATTTGCTACCCTTACTGGGTGTATTATATAAGGCTCACCACTTCTTCTTTTTTGTCCTGAATGCAACTTTTCTGCTAAGTTTAAAGCTCTAATAGCATCTAAGTAGTTTTTTCCTCTCAAATATCCTTTTAAATAAATTACTTCTTTACTCGCCATCATACTCACGTCCTCCATAGTTTTATTTTATCACTAAACCCTTATTTTCATAACCTTTTTAGACAATTTTTTGAAATAAAAATAAAGAAGGATGAATCCTTGTATAACTCATCCTTCTACCTTATATCATATATAAAATTATCCCAAGTATTGCACTAATTATGATTACACTAAGTGCACTCATTTTTCTATAAAATACTAATATAAGTGCTATAATTCCAATTAAAATTTCTCTCCAATTGATTATATAAACTTCTGATAGTAATAAAAACGCTGTAAATACAAGTGCTATAAGTGCTGGTTTCATGCCTAGCAAGGCATCTTTCCATGTCTTTGAATTTTTAAGTTTTTCAAATAAAACACAGGCTATAAGTACTAATATGAATGGTACTGTAGCTATCCCAAGCATTGCAACTATCGCTCCAAAAATCCCTGCTACTTTATATCCTACATAAATAGATAAGTTTACAGTAACAGGTCCTGACGCAACCTGAACAAGTCCTATATAGGAACTCATTTGTGCTGCTGTAATCCACCCGTGTTGATTAACTAAAACTTGTTTTATAAAAGGTAAAAGGGCATATCCTCCACCAAATGCAAATGCTCCAATTTCAAAGAAAGCTAGATATATACTAAGTAACATTTTCATCGCCTCCTTTTTTCCTTGCTAAAATTCTATTTAATACTATTCCATAAATAGCTGAAAATACTATAAGTATAGCTGCATTAAGTTTGAAATACTCTAAACAGAATAAGGCAATTGCTGCAAATAAAAAGTTATGTGCTGTTTTATTAAGTTTTTTCCAAAAATTCACTAATGCAAGTAATATTAAAACAGGTACTGCTGCTCTTATTCCAAGTAAAGCATGTTGAACATAGATAATATGACTAAAATTAGTAAACACTGCTGCTATAAGAGTTATAGCTATAAATGCTGGTATTAATATCCCTAAAAGGCAAACTAAAGCTCCAACTATACCACCACCTAACACAAATCCAACAAAAGTTGGAGCTGTAACTGCTAGTGGGCCAGGAAGACTTTGACATACAGCTATAATCTCCATATATTCCTCTTCATCCATTAGTTTTTGCTTCTCAACTATCTCTCTTTGCATTACTCCAATAAGAACATATCCTCCACCATGAATAGATACTCCTACTTTAAGAAACGTTAATAACAAGTGTAAAGCTCTCTTCATTTGTATTCCTCCTTTGTAATCTCTCCTAAATATTTTAAGCATAATAAAAATTTAATTTATTATGCTAATAATTCTATTGTCTATAACTTTAAAATTTGACCTTAAATTAAGCAAATAAATTGCTCATTTTTAGATATGTATAATTAGACTTTATCCTTAATTTCTAAACATACTAAAATTTACCGACATCCTATATTATACTTTAAACTGCTTATATTATCTCATACTCATTTTGAATAATATCCATAAGTAATAGTATATATATTTTTTAACGAATAAGTATTTAGAATTGCTAAATTTTATAATATTATTAATTTAAATCAACTTTTTATATATTTTCTATTCAACTTATGCTATAGATATATAATTTCAAAATAATTCAAATAAAAGTTTCTACAAAAATTATCCCTAAAATAAATAAAAAAATAAAAGCACCTACTTTTTGTAAGCACTTTTATCTATCTTTACCCCTTATTTTCCCTAAAACATCTCTCATATATCTCAAACCTATTTTAATAGCCCTATTAAATATCAATCAAGATACTTAATTATAATAATTTTTATTTAAGTCACAGTCAAAATCCCCTCAAATTAAGTCTGCACTTATATTCCACTAGCTATAATATTTTGTATGTTTTCTGTTGAACAAAGCATATATTTTCCGACTTCATCTTTACTTGCAGTATTTAAAAAATTCATTACATCACTTTTAATTTCTTCATTTATGTCTATGATATAATCATATTTTCTACCTTGCATCAAATTCTTAAATGCATCATTTTTTGATCTATCACATAAAAGCAATTCTTCATACCCCTTATATGAAACTTCACTCTCATGTTGTGCCACTATATCTATATTATATCCCCACTCTATTAGATATTGAGTAACTGAACTCCCCATTGCACTTGTTCCACCTATAACTAGCATTTTCATCTTTTGTGTCCCCCTTAAAATTATTATTACCGTACCCTTATAATATCTAAAACTATTTAACAAGTTAAAAACAGACTGTAAAATATTCAAAAATTACTTTTAAATATTTAGTAAATTACGATTTATAAAAATAATTTTATATTTTTGTAAGATTGTTGAATCTTTTTTTCTACTAAACACCTAGTAATTTAGAAGTATAATAAGCAAGTGGTATTATTATCTAATACAAAGTATATATTGATATGTATACGTTAAATATCTAAACTAGGAAGAGTGAAGTTAATGAAAAAAAATATAATAATTTTAATAGTCGCAGCAGTATTACTTGCAGGGGTAGCCTCTGATCTAGTGTATAAAAAAATACAAAGCGAACCCCAACCAAAAAAAGTTGTTGAGGTACATAAAGTTGTTCATGTAAAAAAAGAAGAAAAGAAACCAACTAAACCTGTTCTTGATTATGGAGTTCATTTTGTTAATGAAAATAAATATCCTGATTTTCTAAAATACAAAAGTAGTGTTTTACCTTTTATTGAATCTCAATATCCTACTAATTTTGTAGTTGATATAACACTAACTAATGTTACTTTAAACAATTGGCAAATGGAAATTTTCTATAATGCAAAAATAACCGAAAGCAATTATTATTCTTATACTCAATCTGGACTTAACTATAGTTGTAAAGTTAGAAAACCTATAGCTATTCCAGCAATATCAACTTACAAAACAACTGATAGTGCTATGAATTGTAACCATTATACAATTCCTGCTGGAACTAAATATTTAAATATAACTGCAAATGGCGCACCTCATATACAATTCCTTGTTCATGGAAATGGTGTAGCTAATTCTGTTCCTGATGTATCAAAAACTTTAGTCATAAATCAACCTATGTCAAATGATTTATTTGATTCTAACTCTGATTCATCATCATTGCCTTATATTTATTCAATAATAGATTCAGAGGGTGTTACAGAAAATGGCTTTATAAACGCTAATGCATCTACAGTACAATATAATTTAAGTTCAACACAAATAGAACCTGTAAATATACCTGTAAATGTACCGGCAAATACAAAAATGTATTATTATCCATCAACTTATTCAAATATTATAGTATCTACTAATTCAGCAATGAAAGCTACGGCTACTCAAATGATACAAATATCTAAAAATAAACATATGTATCTTGTAAATATACAAGGACAAGAGGGTTGGATATTAATGTAAATAATAAAAGCTCTAATAAAATTAAATTTTATTAGAGCTTTTTTCTATATATTTTTACATTCTTTATATTTTTTTGCGTTTTTTATATTTAATAAATACATATACAATAACAAGTACTATACATACTAAAATTGTTATATGAGTAAATCTACCTAATATTTCATTAATTAATTTTAAATTATTTCCTACAAAATAGCCTAATAAAATAAGTATTAA
>JBOFRC010000187.1:0-16290 GCA_051650825.1 Sarcina sp.
GTTATGCCTGGAGACCACATCGATATGGACGTTGAATTAATCACTCAAATCGCTATGGAAGAGGGATTAAGATTCGCTATCAGAGAAGGTGGAAGAACTGTTGGTTCAGGAGTTGTTACTACAATAATAGCGTAATTAACTTATTAATATAAAGTTACCCTATGAACTCGGGTTTTATATTTAAACTTAAAGATTGTTAGCGCAAATAATTTTTTAGTAAATATAATAAAAAGTTTAATGTATACAAAAAAGCTTTGAAATTGAATTATAAATTATCGCGCAAATAATATGTAAGAATATTTTAAAGTTGTTCAATAGCTAGCTAGATAAGGAAGGATAAATCATTTATGATTTATCCTTTTTTTTATAATTTTATTTATATTATTATAGAAATAAAATTTTTCCTTGCAATATTTTTTATTTAATGTATTATGTAATATAGAAGTAAGTTTTGATTGAATTTGCTATTTTTTTTTAGCATAAAAAAAAACTTGAAAAAAATAAATATACATAGTATAATGAAGAAGTTGCAAAGCAAACAGCGATGAATCAAGAGGTTGCCGAACTTCTCGGGTTATTCTTGATGAGTATGTTAGGATCTAGAATCCAACGACAGGGGTTTTGTATTGGTTTTTTAAAAAGTTAGAAACACCAGGGATAGTTTACAGAACACCGCTGTTGTGCGTTAAGAAGTAAAACGTACATGAAAAGGAGGGAAACCAAATGTCAAAGCAAAAAATAAGAATTAAATTAAAAGCTTTTGATCACACAATATTAGATCAATCAGCTGAGAAAATAGTTGAAACAGCTAAATCAACAGGAGCTAAGGTTGTAGGACCAGTACCGCTTCCAACAGAGAAAGATGTAATAACAATCTTAAGAGCTGTTCACAACTACAAAGACTCAAGAGAGCAATTCGAAATCAGAACACACAAGAGATTAATTGATATCGTTAATCCATCACCTAAAACAGTTGATGCATTAATGAGATTAAACTTACCAGCTGGTGTTGATATCGAAATCAAATTATAATATAGTTTTAGAGATTATATTAAAAAAATAAACTGTTATGAATGCGTAAGCAATCCGCTAATAAGTTTGGGAGGTGTAGCTATATGAAAAAAGCTATAATAGGTAAAAAAATCGGAATGACTCAAATATTCGATCAAAACGGAAAAGTTGTTCCTGTAACAGTAGTAGAAGTTGGATCAAACGTTGTTGTTCAAAAGAAAACTGTTGAAACAGACGGATACACTGCAATACAAGTAGGTTTTGGAGAGTTAAGAGAAAAATTACTTAACAAGCCTAAAAAAGGTCACTTAGCAAAAGCAGGAGTTTTAAGAAGAACTCTTAAAGAATTCAGATTAGATGATATATCAACATACAATGTTGGTGATGCTATCAATGCTGATATTTTTGAAGCTGGAGATAAAGTAGACGTATCAGGAGTTTCTAAAGGTAAGGGATTCCAAGGTGTTATTAAAAGATGGAATCAAAGTAGAGGTCCAATGACTCACGGTTCTAAATTCCACAGAGCACCAGGTTCAATGGGAGCTGCTTCAGACCCATCAAGAACTTTCAAAAACAAAAGAATGCCAGGACACATGGGTTCAGTTAACAGAACTGTATTAAACCTTGAGGTTGTAAGAGTTATGGCTGACAAGAATGTTATCTTAATAAAAGGTGGTATTCCTGGAGCTAACAAAAGTACAGTAGTTATCAGAAACAGCGTTAAGGCTTAATTTCTGTAGAAAGGAGGAATAAAAATGCCTACAGTAGGATTATTTAATAAAGAAGGACAAAAAATTGAAGACATCCAATTAAACGAAGTAGTTTTCGGATCAGAAGTTAACGAAGCAGTATTACACCAAGTAGTAGTAGCTTTATTAGCTAACAAAAGACAAGGAACACAATCAACTAAGACTAGATCTGAAGTTAGAGGTGGAGGAATTAAACCTTGGAGACAAAAAGGTACAGGTAGAGCTAGACAAGGTTCTATAAGAGCGCCTCAATGGATCAAAGGTGGTATAGTATTCGCACCAAAACCAAGAAGTTACAGAAAAGCATTACCTAAGAGTATGAGAGTTGTAGCTATGAGATCAGCTTTATCAAGCTTAGTTGTAGATAACAAAATGGTAGTATTAGATACTTTAGAGTTCAATGCTCCTAAGACTAAAGAAGCAGTTAAAGTATTAAGTGCTTTCGAAGCTAAGAAAACATTAGTTATCACATTAGAATCAAACGAGAATGTTTATAAATCATTCAGAAATGTTGAGGGTGTAGCAGTACTTCCATTAAACAACATCAACGTATATGATTTATTAAAATATGCAAAAGTTATGATTACTAAAGAAGCTGTAAATAAACTTGAGGAGGTGTACGCATAATGAAATTAACAAGCCATGATATAATAAGAAAGCCAGTTATAACTGAAAAGAGTATGGCAGCTATGGCTGAAGGTAAATACACTTTCACAGTTCATGTATCAGCTAACAAAGTTCAAATAAAGAACGCTGTTGAAGAAATATTCAACAATGTTAAAGTTGCTGACGTTAAAACAATGAAATACGATGGGAAAACAAAAAGAGTTGGCGTTCACATCGGGAAAAGAGCAGGATTCAAGAAAGCAGTAGTTACTTTATCAGAAGGTACTATCGAGTTCTTTGAAGGAATGCAATAATTAAAAAACCGGTAATGGCTGAGGCCAGAGAAGGATTAAGTAGGAGGTATTACAATGGCAGTTAAAAAGTTTAACCCTATAACACCTGCGAGAAGACAAATGACTGTTGCTTCATTCGAAGAATTAACAACATCAGTTCCAGAAAAATCACTTCTTGTTTCAATGAAGAGAAAAGCTGGAAGAAACTCACAAGGTAAAATAACTGTAAGACACCGTGGTGGTGGAACAAAAAGAAAATACAGAATAATAGATTTCAAGAGAAATAAAGATGGTATTCCAGCAAAAGTTGCTACAATAGAATACGATCCAATGAGATCAGCTTACATTTCATTAGTAGTTTATGCTGACGGAGAAAAGAGATACATACTTGCTCCAGTTGGTTTAAAAGTTGGGGATGTAATAGTATCAGGAGAAGGTTCAGACATCAAAGTCGGAAACTCAATGAAATTAAAAGATATGCCAGTTGGTACAGTAGTTCACAATATTGAACTTCAAGCTGGTAAAGGTGGTCAATTAGTAAGATCAGCTGGTACTTCAGCTCAATTAATGGCTAAAGAAGGTAACTATGCTACTTTAAGATTACCATCAGGTGAAATGAGATATGTTAGAATAGAGTGTAGAGCTACTATTGGAACAGTTTCAAACACAACTCATGATATCATCAATATCGGTAAAGCTGGTAAGAAGAGACACATGGGTATCAGACCAACAGTAAGAGGATCAGTAATGAACCCTAACGATCACCCACATGGTGGAGGAGAAGGTAAGAGCCCAATCGGTAGACCAAGTCCAGTTACTCCTTGGGGTAAACCAGCACTTGGATACAAGACTAGAAAGAATAAAAAATATTCAGATAGATTCATCATTAAGAGAAGAAACGACAAATAATTTGAAGAGGATAGTTATTTCTCTTCAAGTAGTAGTCGCTTGAAGATAATGATATGAAGGGAGGCAATTCTAGTGAGTAGATCAATTAAAAAAGGACCATTTATAAAAGCAAGTCTTTTAAAGAAAATTGAAGATATGAACCAAGCAGGAGAGAAGAAAGTTATCAAAACTTGGTCAAGAAGCTCAACTATATTCCCACAAATGATAGGACACACAATAGCTGTTCACGATGGAAGAAAGCATGTGCCTGTTTACGTTAGTGAAGATATGGTTGGACATAAATTAGGTGAATTCGTATTAACAAGAACTTACAAAGGTCATATTAATACAGAAAAAACATCAAAAAGAAGATAATTCACGCCTAGAAAGGAGGAACCTGAAATGGAAGCTAGAGCTATAGCTAAGTATGTAAGAATGTCTCCAATGAAAGTGGGAGTTGTTCTTGGATTAATCAGAGGAAAAAGTGTAAATGAAGCTTTTGCTATATTAAAATACACTCCAAGAGATGCTGCTAGAGTTATCGAAAAGGTATTAAACTCAGCAGTAGCAAATGCAGAACACAACAATGAATTAGACAGAGCGAACCTTATCGTTTCTGAAGCTTTTGTAGGTCAAGGACCAACATTAAAGAGATTCAGACCACACGCACAAGGTAGAGCGTTCAGAATAAACAAAAAAACAAGCCACATAACTGTAGTAGTTAAAGAAGCTTAAGAGAAGGAGGGAATAAGAGTGGGTCAAAAAGTAAATCCTCATGGACTAAGAGTTGGTGTTATCCAAGGTTGGGACGCAAAATGGTATGCTGATAAGAAGAACTTTGCAGATAATCTTGTAGAAGACCAAGCAATAAGAAAATTCGTTAAGAAAGAACTTTACACAGCTGGAATTTCTAAAATAGAAATCGAAAGAGCTGCAAAAAGATTAAAGTTAAATATACACACAGCTAAGCCAGGTGTAGTTATCGGAAAAGGTGGTTCAGGAATTGAAGCACTTAAGAAGAAAATTGTTGGATTAGTAGCTCAAAAGAACATTTTAATCAACATAGTTGAAGTTAAAAGTGCTGATACTGATGCTCAATTAATGGCTGAAAACATAGCTTTACAATTAGAAAAGAGAATTTCATTCAGAAGAGCAATGAAACAATCAATTCAAAGAGCTATGAGATTAGGTGTTAAAGGTGTTAAAACAGCTTGTTCAGGAAGATTAGGCGGAGCTGAAATCGCTAGAACAGAGCAATATCACGAAGGAACAATTCCACTACAAACATTAAGAGCTGATATCCATTACGGTTTTGCAGAAGCAGACACAACATATGGAAAAATCGGTGTTAAAGTTTGGGTTTACAATGGAGAAGTTCTTCCAACAAAAAAAGTAGTAGATAAAGAAGAAAATGCTAACGCATAATAAAGCATAGTAAGAAAGGAGGACGATAGTCATGTTAATGCCTAAAAGAGTTAAACATCGTAAGGTGCAACGTGGTAGAATGAAAGGTAAAGCTACAAGAGGAAACTTCTTAGCTTATGGAGATTTCGGTATTCAAGCTAAAACTTGTGGTTGGATCACTAGTAACCAAATAGAATCTGCGAGAATTGCAATTAATAGATATATAAGAAGAGGCGGAAAGCTTTGGATTAAAGTATTCCCAGATAAGCCAATAACAGCAACACCAGCTGAAACTAGAATGGGTAAAGGTAAAGGTGCTGTAGAGTACTGGGTAGCAGTTGTTAAACCAGGTAGAGTATTATTTGAATTATCAGGTGTAGCTGAAGAAGTAGCTAGAGAAGCTATGAGACTTGCTTCACACAAACTTCCTGTAAAGACTAAGTTCGTTACAAGAAGAGATTTTGAGGAAATGGGTGGTGAAGAATAATGAAGGCTAGAGAGATAAAAGAATTTAGAACATATAATCCTCAAGACTTAAAAGTTAAGTTAAACGACCTTAAAGCTGAATTATTCAATTTAAGATTCCAATTAGCAACAGGTCAATTAGAGAACCCAATGAGAATCAGAGAAGTAAAGAAATCTATAGCTCAAATCAAGACAATAATCAGAGAAGAAGAGCTAAAGGTTCAATAGTAATTCCTGAAAGGAGGTAACAACTACCATGGAAAGAAATTTAAGAAAAAAAAGATTAGGTACAGTTGTTTCAGATAAGATGGATAAAACTATCGTTGTTGCTGTTGCTACAAAGGTAAGACATCCGTTATACGGAAAAACTGTTAATAAAACAACTAAGTTCAAAGCTCATGATGAGAATAATGAAGCTAAAGTTGGAGATAAAGTTGTAATAATGGAAACTAGACCAGTATCTAAAGATAAGAGATGGAGACTAGTAGAAATTGCAGAAAAGGCTAAATAGGTCTTAAGTCTGAAAGGAGGGTAATTTCATGATACAAGAACAAACTAGACTAAAAGTCGCTGATAACTCAGGTGCTAAAGAAATTATGTGTATCAGAGTATTAGGCGGATCTAAAAGAAAATACGGTAACATTGGAGACGTAATAGTTGCTAGTGTTAAAACAGCAACACCTGGTGGAGTAGTTAAAAAAGGTGAAGTTGTTAAAGCTGTAATAGTTAGATCAGTTAGAGGTATGAGAAGAGCTGATGGATCATATATAAAATTTGATGAAAACGCAGCAGTAATAATCAAGGATGATAAGCAACCAAAAGGAACACGTATATTTGGACCTGTTGCTAGGGAGCTAAGAGATAAAGAATTCAACAAAATCTTATCATTAGCACCAGAAGTTCTATAATTAAAGGATTAGGAGGTGTCTAAAGATGAAGGTACATGTTAGAAAACAAGACAAAGTTTTAGTAATATCTGGTAAAGATAAAGGTAAAATTGGTGAAGTTCTTGCTGTAAATCCTAAAAAAGGAACTGTAACAGTTAAAGACGTTAACGTTGTTAAAAAACACCAAAAACCTAACAGACAAAACATGAATGGTGGAATCGTAGAATTCGAAGCTGCAATTAACAGTGCTAAAGTAATGTTATATTGTGAAAAATGTAAGAAAGCTACAAGAATCAGCCACAAGCTATTAGAAGATGGCGCTAAAGTAAGAGTATGTAAGAAGTGTGGAGAGACATTCTAAGAAATTGTGAAAGGAGGTACTCACGATGCCAAGACTACAAGAGAGATATGAAAAAGAAGTAGTTCAAGCTATGATCGAAAAATTTGGATACAAGAACGTTATGGAAGTTCCAAAGCTTGAAAAAATAGTTATAAATATGGGTGTAGGAGAAGCTAAAGATAATGCTAAAGTGTTAGAAACAGCTGTTGCTGACTTAACATTAATAGCTGGTCAAAAGCCAATCTTAACAAGAGCAAAGAAATCAGTTGCTAACTTTAAAATAAGAGAAAACATGCCATTAGGATGTAAAGTAACTTTAAGAAAAATTAAAATGTATGATTTCGCTGAAAAATTAATGACAATAGCTCTTCCAAGAGTTAGAGATTTTAGAGGTGTTTCAAGTAAGTCATTTGACGGAAGAGGAAACTACTCAATGGGAATTAAAGAACAAATAATATTCCCAGAAATAGAATATGATAAAATAGACAAAGTAAGAGGGATGGATATTATCTTCGTAACAACAGCTAAGACTGACGAAGAAGCAAGAGAATTATTAAGATTCCTTGGAATGCCATTTGCTCAATAATAAGGAGGGTTTAACATGGCTCGTAAAGCAATGATCGAAAAGTGGAACAAAGAACCTAAGTATAAAACTAGAGCTTACACAAGATGTAGATTATGTGGAAGACCACATTCTGTATTGAAGAAATTTGGTATTTGCCGTATCTGCTTCAGAGAATTAGCTTATAAAGGTGAAATTCCTGGATGTAAGAAGGCAAGTTGGTAATACCTAAAAAACGAAAGGAGGCAGAAAATAATGGTTATGACAGATCCTATCGCAGATTTACTTACTCGTATAAGAAATGCAAATGCTGTTAAACATCAAGTAGTAGAGGTTCCTTCATCAACAGTTAAGAAGGCAATCGTTAATATATTATTACAAGAAGGATACTTAAAGAGTGTTGAGGAATACAATGATGGTGTAGTTCCAATGCTTAGATTAACACTTAAATACGGTGTTGATAACGAGAGAGTTATCACAGGTTTAAAGAGAATATCTAAACCAGGTTTAAGAGTTTACTGTAAAAAAGATGAAGTTCCTAAAGTATTAAACGGATTAGGAATAGCTTTAATCTCAACATCAAAAGGATTAGTTGTGGATAGAGAAGCAAGAACATCAGGATTAGGCGGAGAAGTTATCTGTTACGTTTGGTAATTTAGAAACTTTGTACGATTATATAGATAGATTAAAATAGATTGAAGCAATGATTAAATACGGATCAAAATATCACAGGAGGTGGCGAGTATGTCAAGAATTGGTAGATTACCAATAGCTATACCTGCTGGAGTAACTGTTACTGTAACACCAGAGAACGTTGTTACAGTAAAAGGTCCTAAGGGTGAGCTAACACAAACTATGAGTGCAGAAATGACAGTTGTAGTTGAAAATAATGAAGTTGTTGTTACAAGACCAAGTGATAACAAGAACCATAGATCATTACACGGATTAACAAGAGCGTTAATCAACAACATGATCATTGGTGTTAACGAAGGATTCTCTAAGACATTAGAGTTAAACGGAGTTGGATACAGAGCTCAATTACAAGGTAAGAAAGTTGTAATGAACTTAGGATTTTCACATCCAGTAGAAGTAGAACCAGTAGAAGGTGTAGAAATCAAACTAGATGGTACTACAAAGTTAATAATTTCAGGATGCGACAAACAGAAGGTTGGAGCTGTAGCTGCTAACATCAGAAAGTGGAGAAAACCAGAACCATATAAAGGTAAGGGTATCAAGTACGCTGGTGAAGTTATAAGAAGAAAAGAAGGTAAAACAGGTAAGTAATAATTAGAAAGGAGTGAATCTTATGTTCAAAAAAGCAAACAAACAAGAAGCTAGAGCTAAGCGTCACTTAAGAGTTCGTAAGAGAGTATTCGGAACTCAAGAAAGACCTAGACTTGCTGTATATAGAAGTGAAAAACATATATATGCTCAAATCATAGATGACGTTAATGCTGTAACATTAGTATCTGCATCAACTGTAGAGAAAGGTTTCGATAAAGCTGGAAACAACAAAGACGCTGCTAAATTAGTTGGTGAGATGGTTGCTAAGAAAGCATTAGAGAAAGAAATCACTGAAGTTGTATTCGACAGAGGCGGATACATATATCACGGAAGAATTGAAGCTTTAGCTCAAGGAGCTAGAGAAGCAGGGCTTAAATTCTAGGAATAAGGAGGGAAAACGAAATGAGAATCGATCCTAGTACATTAGAACTTAAAGAAAAAGTTGTAAACATTGGAAGAGTTACTAAGGTTGTTAAAGGTGGTAGAAACTTCAGATTCAGCGCACTTGTTGTTGTTGGAGATGAAAACGGACATATCGGTGTTGGTACTGGTAAGTCAATAGAAATACCTGAAGCAATCAGAAAAGGAATAGAAGATGCTAAGAAAAACTTAGTAGAAGTTGCGATCGTTGATGGAACAGTTCCTCACACAGTTTCAGGAATATTCAGCAAGAGTAACGTTTTAATCATGCCAGCTGCAGAAGGAACAGGAGTTCTTGCAGGAGGACCAGCTAGAGCCGTACTTGAATTAGCAGGAGTAACAGACGTTAGAGCTAAATCATTAGGTTCAAACAATCCAAGAAACATGGTTAAAGCAACAATAGCAGGTTTAGCAAGCTTAAGAACAGTTGAAGAGATAGCTGCATTAAGAGGAAAATCTGTAGAGGAAATATTAGGTTAGGAGGGAATAGCATGTTAAAGATTACTTTAGTTAAGAGTCTAATAGGTAGAAAAAAAGACCATATTGCTACAGCGAATGCCCTTGGACTTAAGAAAATTGGAAAAACTGTTCAACATGAGGGAACACCTCAGATCAAAGGTATGATTGATAAAATCAGCTATATGATCAAAGTTGAAGAAGCATAATTAAGAGAAAAGAACGAGGAGGTGTAGTTGACGATGAAACTTCATGAATTAAAGCCAGCAGCTGGAAGTACTAAAGCTCCTAAGAGATTAGGTAGAGGTACTGGTTCAGGTACAGGTAGAAATGCCGGTAAAGGTGAAAAAGGACAAAACGCTAGATCAGGTGGTGGAGTAAGACCAGGATTCGAAGGTGGTCAAATGCCATTATACAGAAGACTTCCTAAGAGAGGATTTACAAACCCATTCACAAAGCATTTTGTTACAATAAATCTTGATAGACTTAACATCTTTGAAGATGGAACAGTTATAACTCCTGAGTTATTACTTGAAAGAAGAGTAATAAGTAAGAAGTTAGATGGTGTTAAAATACTTGGAAATGGAAACATTGAAAAGAAATTAACAATTAAAGATTGTAAACTTTCAAAGCAAGCAGCTGATAAAATAGTTGCTTTTGGAGGAAAAGTTGAGGTGAACTAGTATGCTATCAACCCTACGTAATGCCTGGAAAGTTCCAGATCTTAGAAAGAAAATTTTATGGACTGTATTCTTAGTTATAATTTTCAGGATGGGAAGTCATATTCCTGTTCCTGGAATTGATACAGAGCGCTTAAAAGCCTTAATGAACTCAAATGGTTTATTTGGTTTTTATAATATGATATCAGGTGGCTCACTATCAAGATTCAGTATCTTTGCGTTAGGAGTTATACCATATATCAACGCTTCAATCATTATGCAATTGCTTACAATTGCAATTCCCCATTTAGAACAACTTTCTAAAGAGGGAGAGGATGGACGTAAGAAAATCCAAAATATCACCAGATATGCTGCGTTAGTAATTAACGTAATTATGGCTGTCGGAACTTATTTACTGATAATGAGAAGTAATGCGTTGAGAGATAGCAGTATTATAAGCGTAATCCTTATAATTGTATCTTTAGTAGTTGGGTCAACTTTCCTTATGTGGCTTGGAGATCAAATTACTGTAAGAGGTTTAGGTAATGGTGTATCATTAATAATATTTGCTAATATTATTTCAAGCTTACCTATGACAGGCGGACAAATTATGTCATTAGCTCAAGGTGGAGAAGTTGGTATAGTAGAAATTGCAGTATTTGTAATAGCAAGCTTAGCCCTTCTTTGTGCAATAATTATTCTGTCATTAGGAGAAAGAAGAATTCCTGTGCATTATGCAGGAAAATCTGTGGGAAATAAAGTTTACAAGGGTCAGAATACTCATATTCCTTTAAGTATTATCGGAACAGCAGTTATAGCAATTATCTTTGCTATGTCAGTTATGGGATTCCCTTCAACTGTTGCTAGATTTTTCCCAGATAATAGTGTTGCAGTTTGGGTAACAAGTAATGCATTCAGTCCATTTAATTATGAGAGTGTATTATATCCTATATGTTATGCAATATTAACAATATTCTTCACATGGTTTTACACTCAAATAACCTTTAAACCAGAGGAAATGGCTGAGAACATGCATAAGTCTTCAGGATTTATTCCTGGTATAAGACCAGGTAAGGAAACAGCTATTTACTTAGAAAAACTTTTAAACAGATTATCTTTTGTAGGTGGTATAATAGCTGCAATAATAGCTGTTTCGCCAGTTTTAGTTGCAAATTATACGGACTTTAAAGGAGTCGAGTTTGGAGGTACTTCATTATTAATTTTAGTTTCTGTAGCATTAGAAATGATGAGACAATTAGAAACTCAGTTAACAATGAGACACTATAAAGGATTTCTTAAATAGTAAGAAAAATTATGGAGATGAATGCCCGTGAAAATAATATTATTAGGTCCTCCAGGAGCTGGTAAAGGAACACAGGCGAAATCAATTAGTAATAGATATTCAATACCTCATATATCAACAGGAGATATTTTCAGAAAAAATATTTCAGAAAATACACCTTTAGGTATAGAGGCTAAAAGCTACATGGATAAAGGGCAATTAGTTCCCGATGAAGTAACAATCAACATGGTTAAGGATAGATTAACACAAGATGATTGTAAAAATGGATACTTACTAGATGGATTCCCTAGAACTGTAGAGCAAGCAATTGCTTTAGAGGAGTTCTTAGCTGGAAGAGGCGAAAAAATAGATACAGCTCTTTTAATAGAAGTTCCATCAAGTTTTATACTTGAGAGAATGACAGGAAGAAGAGTTTGTCCTTCATGTGGAGCTAGTTTCCATGTGAAGTTTAATCCATCAAAAGTAGAAGGAAAATGTGATCTTTGTGGAAGTGACATAATCCAAAGAAAAGACGACACTGAAGAAATAGTGAACGACAGACTTAGTGTTTATGAAGCTCAAACACAACCACTTATTGATTTTTATAATGTTAGAAATCAACTTTCAACTGTAGATGGAACAAAAGCAATTAATAAGGTCTTTGAAGGTATTTGTAATATCTTAGGGAGTAATAACTAATGATTTTAATTAAAAATGATTTAGAAATTTCCCTTATGAGAAAAGCTGGTAAGATTGTTGGAGAAACATTAAATCTGCTTGAAAAAAATATCAGACCGGGTATCACAACTGCAGAGTTAGATAGAATTGCTGAAGAATTTATAACTAAGCAAGGTGCTAAACCATCCTTTAAAGGGTTATATGGTTTCCCAGCTTCAGTTTGTATATCTGTAAATAATACAGTAGTTCATGGTATACCTGGAAGTTATACACTTAAAGACGGTGATATTATATCCGTTGATTGTGGCGCTTATATAGATGGCTTTCATGGTGATGCAGCAAGAACATTTCCAGTAGGAGATGTTAGTGAGCAGGCTCAAAAGCTTATCGAGGTCACAAGAGATAGTTTCTTTAAAGGTATTGAAAAGGCTCAAGTAGGAAATAGATTAACAGATATATCTCATGCAATACAGCAATATGCTGAAGACAATGGTCTTTCAGTAGTTAGAGATTTTGTTGGTCATGGGATTGGCAGAGATGTTCATGAAAGCCCAAATGTTCCGAACTTTGGTAAGCCAGGTAAAGGGCCAAAACTTGTAAAAGGTATGGCTTTAGCTATTGAACCAATGCTTAATATTGGTAAGCACAATGTTAAAACATTAAGTGATGGGTGGACAGTAGTGACGGCTGATGGTACTTTATCAGCACACTATGAGAACACTATTGCAATTTTACCAGATGGACCAGAAGTACTTACATTAGTAAAGTAATTCATGCATATTAGTGCTTAGTTATAAATTCAAGTATTTGATTTATGACTTGGTAATCATTAAGGTGAAAGCTGCAAAACTTAATTGGCAGTTTGGTTATATAGTAAGATAAGAAGGGTTATACTTCTATAATATACAGATATGATTAGATTAAGGCCAATAAGTAAGTTTAATATGCAATACTTACATGTATAATGTGATAGATGGCGAAATATTCAATTCATTCACATTTCTTAATTGTAGATTTTATAAAATAATGCTTAATGGCACTGTCAAGGAGGTTTGATTACCTTATGTCAAAAGAAGATGTAATAGAAATGCAAGGTGAAGTATTAGAGTCTTTACCAAATGCAACTTTTAGAGTAAAGTTAGAGAGTGGTCATGAAATTAATGCTCACATCTCAGGAAAATTAAGAATGAACTTTATAAGAATTTTACCAGGTGATAAAGTTACTTTAGAACTTTCACCATATGATTTAACAAGAGGTAGAATTACTTGGAGAGCAAAATAAGGAGGGTTACCGATGAAAGTAAGACCATCAGTTAAGCCTATTTGCGAAAAGTGCAAGGTTATAAGAAGAAAAGGAAGAGTAATGGTAATCTGTGAAAATCCTAAGCACAAGCAAAAACAAGGCTAATAATTTTTAACCTTAAGCATATTTTCAGTTTGTTGAAATAGTTAATTTTATTGACAATTTTGTAAAACTAAAATATGATTATATAGGCGTTCTCTTAAGAACAAGTTATATTTAGTAAGTTTTACTAAGTATAACGGCCTAGAATTAATTTAAAAAATTAAAAAAGATTGATTTAAAAATCAGCATTTCAAAATCAGGAGGTGTAATTAATGGCAAGAATAGCAGGTATAGACCTACCAAAAGAGAAAAGAGTTGAGATAGGTTTAACTTATATATACGGTATAGGATTATCAACTTCACAAAAGATCCTTAAAGAAACAGGAATCAATTGTGATATCAGAGTTAAAGATCTTACAGAAGATCAAGTTAACGAGATAAGAACATACGTAAACAACAACTTCACAGTTGAGGGTGACCTTAGAAGAGAAGTTAAATTAAACATTAAGAGACTTATAGAAATCGGATCATACAGAGGGATTAGACATAGAAGAGGTCTTCCAGTAAGAGGACAAAAAACTAAGACTAATGCTAGAACAAGAAAAGGTCCTAAGAAGACTATAGCAAATAAGAAGAAATAATTAGGGAGGTAAGACGTAATGGCTCAAAAAGTTAAAAAAACTAGAAGAAAAAGAGACAGAAAAAACGTTGAACATGGTGCAGCGCACATACAATCAACATTCAATAACTCAATAGTTACTTTAACTGACGAAAGAGGAAACACATTAGCATGGGCAAGTGCTGGTGGACTTGGATTTAAAGGTTCAAGAAAGAGTACTCCTTTCGCAGCTCAAATGGCAGCAGAAACTGCAGCAGCATCAGCTATGGAGCACGGTTTAAAGAGCGTTGAAGTTTATGTAAAAGGACCAGGTGCTGGTAGAGAAGCAGCTATCAGAAGTTTACAAGCAGCAGGATTAGAGGTTACTTTAATAAAAGACGTAACTCCAATTCCTCACAATGGATGTAGACCACCAAAAAGAAGAAGAGTATAATTTAATTTTTAGTAATAAAAATTGTTATATGATATATACATCCTATTAGTTTTGCTAGAGGGAAATGTATAAAATTCTTTTCAAGAAAAGATGATGCTATGCAAATAGTAATATCTTAAAAGAATGACTTTTTAAGATGGATCAGTTGCCCTCGGAATAGGTTGCCATTTTAATATTAAGGAGGGTTTGCGAATGTTAGAAATCGAAAAGCCAGTTATTCAATGTATAGAGTCAAACGAAGATGGTACATATGGTAAATTTGCCATTGAACCACTTGAAAGAGGATACGGAACTACTCTTGGGAATGCTTTAAGAAGAATATTACTTTCTTCATTACCAGGTGTTGCGCCTACTTCAGTTAAGATTGACTCAGTTCTTCACGAGTTTTCAACAATAAGCGGTGTTAAGGAAGATGTTACTGAAATAATATTAAATCTTAAATGCTTAGCTTTAACAATGGAAGGTGAAGGACCAAAAACTATCTATATAGATGCTAAAGGACCAGGAGTGGTTACTGGAGCAGATATAACTACAGATGGTGATGTAGAAGTTATCAATAAGGACTTAAAAATTGCTACATTAGATGAAGATGGAAAGTTATATATGGAGATAACTGTTAATAGAGGAAGAGGTTATGTTACTCAAAACAAGAACAAAACTGAAGATCTTCCATTATCAGCTATAGCTATAGATTCTATTTATACTCCTGTAAAGAGAGTTAATTTCTCAATAGAAAATACAAGAGTTGGTCAAATCACAGATTATGATAGATTAACTTTAGAAGTATGGACTAATGGAACTATTAAAATAGAAGAAGCTATATCTTTATCAGCAAAAATTCTTATCGAGCACTTCAAACTATTCATGACATTAACTGATAATACAAATGATGTTGAAATCATGATAGAAAAAGAAGAAGATAAAAAAGAAAAAGCTTTAGAAATGACTATCGAAGAGCTTGATTTATCAGTTAGATCATATAACTGTTTAAAAAGAGCTGGTATCAACACTGTTCAAGAGCTTGCAGCTAAGAGCATGGATGATATGATGAAAGTTAGAAACCTTGGTAAGAAATCACTTGAAGAAGTTGAGAAAAAACTTATCGAGCTAGGCTTAAATTTAAAAGTTAACGACGAATAAGGAGGTAGAGCAATGGCAGGATATCGTAAGTTAGGTCGTCCTACTGACCAAAGAAGAGCAATGTTAAGAAACTTAGTAACAAGCTTCTTAAAGCACGGAAAAATCGAAACAACTGTAACTAGAGCTAAAGAAACAAGAAGTATAGCAGAGAAAATGATCACTCTTGGAAAAAGAGGAGATCTTCACGCTAGAAGACAAGTTTTAGCTTTCGTAACAGAAGAAGATGTAGTTAAAGATTTATTCGATAACATAGCTCCTAAGTACGCTGAGAGAAACGGTGGATACACAAGAATGTACAAAGTTGGTCCTAGAAGAGGAGACGGAGCAGAAACAGTTATACTTGAATTAGTATAGTTTGTTGATCCTGGGATTAGGCTTAGGCTTAATCCCTTTTTATACACTTTGATAAATACCATTTGGTATTTGTCATATGTATAAATAGACAGGAAACGATTAGTAATTATAGTGTAGGAATTTAAGTCTGATGAGATTATAATTATGTTGAGATTAAAAATAAACCAATGATTAACAGTATCTATTTACAAAATAAAACTATTGATAGTATTATTTTATAAGTGGATATTTTTTTTTGAGTTTTTATTTGAAATATTGCCTGCTAGTTTATGATATAGTTTTAATTACTTTTTTTAGGATATGTATTATACTAGTAGAGGATGAATATTCTATTGGTAAATGATATATTTTAATAAAGCTAATTTAAGAATATTTATAGAGTACTTTTAAAAACTACTGTACTTTATGCCTACGT
>JBOFRC010000188.1:0-2266 GCA_051650825.1 Sarcina sp.
AATATAAATAATACTTTATTGAAATATTAAAAAAAATTTTCTCTGTAATAAAGAGTAAACCAAATATTTGTTTATTTTTAAATTTAGTAAGAGTAAAATTAAAGTATAAGGAGATGATATTATGACATTAAATATAGATTGTATAAGAGATATTTTAATTTGTTTAGAATCTAATTTTACTTTGAATAGTAATACGCAAGATCCATTAAATAAATATGATTCTAAGACGTTACTTTATCATGTTAGGCTTTTAGATAAAGCAAGAATGTTTGTAGATAAAAATGATTTAGATGCAGTTAATATTTTGACTGCGAGAGGAGAAAAATTATTAGCTGTTATAAGAGATGGTAATAAGTGGAGTGATATAAAAGATAGTATTAGTAATTTCAAACTTTCTTGTGTTTCTACTTTTATGGGAGTTGTAATGAATTTTAATAGAGCAGTTCAATAAGAAAATTTGTTATGCGAAAATTGAATAAAAAGAAATGAAGGGTTATGCTTTTAGGAAAAAGTATTACCCTTTATTTATTTTTTTCATTGTTAGAATATTTATTAATAAACATGTCTAAAATATTTTTGAAGGGAGAATTTAGCTTTAAAAGCAAATCTTTTAAGATATAACTAATTCTATTTAAATAATTAATTTTGTGTTTAGGTGCTATTAGTAAAAACTTAAGGAAATTAAAAATTTTAAAGCTGTTTTATATATGAATGATAATGTAATAAACTTTAACAATAAAAAGAATAGAGAAGTGGGAATAGAAGACTTTAATATTACGCAAGAACTTCAAAAATTAGAGGTTAAGTTTCAAAATTTAGCAGAATATTTATATGCTAATGATGTTAATTTAAGGGAACTAGAAGAATTTGTATTGGTTAATAAACTTGCTATGATATCAGATTATTTTGAGGGAGAATTAGAGTTTAATAATGGTGAAGAGTTAGTAGATGAATTTTTAAATGATGCAACAGATTTTGCTGCTAAAGTTGGGCCAGATATAATTGATAAAGCCTTTTTTATAGCAGAAAAATATACATTACCCATTTCTGAAATTATATCTATTAGCATGCAAAAACTTACTGATAAATTATTTGCAGATGAAATAACTGAGTTTGAAGAGAATAATTAAACTATTTAATTGAATTTTATAAGTGGAAATTTATTAAAGGGCTATTATAGGCCTTTTTTATTTTTAAAGAAAATATAGTTTGAAATAGCAAGGTAAATAGATAATTAATTTATTTAATATACAAAAGATATACTCATTCTTTATTAAATTTAATATATATTTAATAGTTTATTAAATTATAAAGTTTATAATTTAATTTATAATACCAAATTTTGGCTGAGGGGTGTAGAGATGATTGAGATAAAAAATTTTAAAAAGGTTTATGGAAATAAAATTGCAGTTAATAATTTGAATTTAACAATTAATGATGGTGAATTATTTGCATTTATAGGTCACAATGGAGCAGGAAAAACTACAACAATAAAATCAATGGTTGGCATAAATAAAATAGAAGAGGGAGAAATATTTATAAATGGAGTATCAATAAAAGATAATCCTTTAGAATGTAAGCGTAAATTTGCTTATATTCCAGATAATCCAGATATTTATGAGGGACTTTCAGGTATCCAATATTTGAATTTTATTGCAGATATGTTCGATGTATCAAGTGAAAAAAGAAATGAACTTATAAAAAAATATGCAGTTTTATTTGAGATAGATAAGGACTTAAATAGTTTAATATCTTCTTATTCTCATGGAATGAAACAAAAATTAGTTATAATTTCAGCACTTGTTCATAGCCCCGAAGTTATGATTTTAGATGAACCTTTTGTTGGACTAGATCCTAAAGCTGCACTTAAAGTTAAAGAAATTTTAAGAGAATTTTGTGATAATGGAGGAATAGTTTTTTTAACTAGCCATGTACTTGAGGTTATAGAAAAAATAAGCGATAGAGTTGCAATTATAAAAGATGGTGAAATTAAGGCACTAGGTGAAATGAAAGTAATAGTTGGTGATAGTTCTTTAGAAAATTTATTTATGGAGTTGAATGATAATGAATAAAGTTTTTAAATTACTAAAATGTCAGTATGTAAATGCTTTAGGACTTACTAGAAAAAAAGGTAAAAGTGGGATTAATTTTTCTATAATATTTTTATATTTATTTGTAGGTGTGATATTCATAGGAACATTTTTATCTATGTTTAGCACTTTAATAGACCCATTAAAACAATTAGACTTACCTTTAGAGTTCATTC
>JBOFRC010000189.1:0-7730 GCA_051650825.1 Sarcina sp.
GGAGCTAATGTATTATCATTTAATGGAATAGAAGATGAATCTTCAACTTGATTCAAATCAAATTTACTAGATAAATTATTTTTAGTTTTAGAAATATCTATATTTAAAATAGAAAATACTAATATTAGTAGAGTAAAAATAAATGTAGATATTAATAAAATAATTTTATTTTTATTCTTCATCTTTACCGCCTTTTGGAATTAATTTTATAATTGATGTTATTGCTAGTGTTGCAAGTGAAAATGCTATAACAGCTAAAATAGCTAGACCGATTTTTATGAAAGTTGGATCAAGGGTAGATTTATTTTGTGAGGCTAATAATAATTCGAATTTTTCATTCATTACATCGTTTAATTCTTTTTGAGCAGTTAAATTAAGTGTATTAGGATCGATGTTTGTTATAGGTTCAGTGGATTTATTCTCTTTTTTTATTATTTGTTCTGTTTTATGATTATTAGTCACATTACTTGTATTGTGATTAGTTGTGTTAGAAGTTGTACTTGTATTATTAGTGGTATTATTTGTTGTATTAGTAGTGGTCGTTATAGTAGTTGTTGTATTATTAGAATTGTTATTTCCTGTATCTGTTGGTGGATCAGGTTTTTCTGGAGTTACAGGTGGATCAGGCTTCTCTGGAGTTACAGGAGGATCTGGGTTAACAGGAGGATCTGGTTCTTCTGGATTTACTGGAGGTTCTGGAATTTCAGGATCAATAGGAGGATCAGGTTTACTAGGGTCAGGTGTCTCAGGAAGCACTTGTGGTAAATCATCCATCATCCAAAAATCATTGAAATCTATGCTATGTTTATCAACTCTAGATGATATGAATTCTAGTAGGGCAACGTAAATTTGTTCAGTAGCCCAAGAATCAACTTGTCCATTTATTTTCCATTTCCATCTATACCCATCTTTATATTTATATAATTCTTGAATTAAATTTTTCCCGTTATATGTGTGAGCTTCACTAAGAACATCTTCTCCAACAGAGCAAAGTCCCCATATCATCATCGCAACTGTCATTGAGTTATCAAATTCCCCATATACATTATCAACTCTAGCTCTTTTCATATATTCTATAGCTTTATCAACTTCTTTTTTTACTTCTGGTCTATCTAAATATGGATGTAGTGCATATAAAACAAAGCCTGTGACATCTATACCAACACCATTAGGATTTGGTCCAAGGCCCCAACCACCTGTTTTTGATGAGCAATAAACTAAATTTTCTATTAATTCATCTCTAAATTTAATAACTTCCTTATTGTTTAATTTATAAGGTGCTACATTGTTTAAAGCTATTAACATCCAACTTGTCATATTAGGGCGATCCCAGTAGTTGTCTCTTGGAATATTCATGAAAGGAGTGTGTAAGTCGTAGGATCTATCTACTTTTCCTGGTATTCTAAATTGATCAGGAAGCTCTTTTATTGCCCTAACAGTTATCATTGAGCGAGTTACTGAACCCACATCAGTAAGTTTTTCTGGAGTTAGTGTAGCATTTGCAAGATTTTGTATTCTATCAATGATAGCTTTCTCGTCAGTTATATCATCTAATCGAGAACGTGACCAAGTAATCCAATCAGTAGGATAATACTCAGTTTCATCTAATAGCATAAGTATATTATGCAGGTCATTTTTTACTTCTGTAGCAGTAATCCATCTTTTAGAATCTTCAGAGGTTAGTATTTGATCTAAAGATCCTAGTTCGAAAGTTTGTTTTGTTATTTCATTACTAGTTGCAAAGGCACGTATAGGAGATATTCCTACACTTAAAGTTAGCTGCAATGAAAGGAACGTAGCTAAAATTTTCTTTTTCATAATTTCCCCCAAAATATTATAATTTGAAGCAAAAAAATTACCTAAAAAATTTTTAGGCAATCAAAATAACATATATCTCTTGCCTCGAGAGTTATATGTGTATAGAACACCAGACTAAAGATAAGAAAATATTATCCTATTACTGTAGCGGGACTGTGCTGGAATCTAACCAGACTTGCTTCTTTTATTTACAATTAAGAAAAATATTACCATTTTATAATTTAGATTTCAATAGTAAATGAAAAAATTTAAAAATATATCGATAATTTAATGAACCTTTTGGATATTTATTACAATATTAGAGTGTAAGGAGGGGAAAAAGTGAATTGTAAAGAGTTAGAAGAGTTAATAGATAGTGATGGAGAAAAAATTTATTCCTTTTGCTTAAAGCTTACAGAAAATAGAGAATTAGCGTATGAGCTATATCAAAATACTTTTTTGAAGGCTATAGAGCTACAAGAAAAGATAAATAAAACAACAGCAAAAAATTACATTATAGGCATTGCAATAAAGCTTTGGAAAAATCAAAAAAGAAAAGATTTTTTGAGAAGTAAGATAGCTTTTTTTATGAGTTCTGATAATGAAAAAACTATACAACTAAAAGATGGAAGTATATCTATTGAAGAAAGATATTTGAAAAAAGAAATAAATAGGAATTTAGCTAAAATTATTTCACAGATGAATGATAAGTATAAAATACCAATAATTATGTTTTATACATTGGATATGAAAATAAATGAAATAAGTGAAATTATGAAAATACCAAGTGGTACTGTAAAAAGTAGACTTAGTAAGGCTAAGAAAATTATAAAGGTATCATTAGAAGAGGAGGGGTATTCAAATGGATGAGTTAGATATTTTAATAGATGAGGTAATGAAGAATGACGAAGAGCTATCATATAAAAAAAATTGTCAGGTTAAAAGAGCAATGAGAAAAGCGAATGAGGAGAATGAACTTTCCTTATGGTGGCTACCTTTAGTTTCATGTATAAGTTCATATATCATTGCTTATATATTTTTAAATAATATAGTGACAAGATATACAAAACTAAATTTACTTCTAGATATTACAGGAATTATTTATTTACAGAGTATAGTCGTAGTTTTAGTACTTACATTCGTAGGACTTAAAAAATTAAATTTAAGGAAAGGAGCTAGATTGTAAAGATGGAAACATTTATATTAGTATTACCAATTATCATACTTTTTAGTATTTTTATATTATGGGGACTTGTAGGCTATTGGGTTTATAAAGATGCTTGTATATATTCAAGCAATCCTATTATGTGGACTGTAATAGTACTTGTATTTAATCAGTCATTTATAGGATTATTGTTATATTTTGTAGTTGGAAGAAAAAAAGATTTTTATAAATGTAAAAATTGTGGAAAGATGAACAATAAGGATTCTAAATATTGCAATAATTGTGGCGATGTTATAGGAGAAAATTTATTTGAGGAAATTGAACCTATAAGTAAAAAGAGAAAAAAGAATTTTATTATAATAATAATACTTTTAGTTTCATTTATATTTATTAGTTTTGCAGGATTAATAGCTCTAACATTTAACATGTTTAATGATGATAAGTCTGTTATAGTAGAGGAAGTTAAGACTTCAAACGAGGAATTTATAGATGATTCTGAAGTAAGGAGTGAAAATTTTTTAAGCGATTTTACAAATACTAGATTTAATAAATTCATTACGCAGGGAGTTTCTTTTTTTTCACTAGATACAAAAACTGATAATAGCATGGAAGTTAAAGCAAAGAAAATAAATAGAAAAACAAAAATGGAAGTTGAAATTAAAGATCCACTTAAAGAAAAGTTATATATATATTATAAAGGTAAGAGTACAAAACAAGCTGCTTTTAGTATTACTCAAGAAAGTATAGGAGTAATGGATGAGATAGATTTAACAAATAATAAAGATGAAGAAACAATAGAAATAGATTTATCTAAATACAAAGCTGGTGCAGCAAAAATAGAAATTATACTTAATGGTAAAGAAGTGAGTTTTAGATTAGAAATAAAATAAGGCGGCTAGGTTAACGCCGTCTTATTTTATTTACGAATAAAACTTTATAATAGTAACTATATAATATAGTAAATCAAAATTTTCCTTAATTGTAGGAGTTGTAGGAAAATTTATATTTAGCAAAATCTAATAGAATTTTTTATGATTTAGAATTCTTTGTAGGAGATGAATTCAGATCACAAGTATCTAGTTATAGAATTTGCTAAATCGCTAAACTAGTAGGGCATAGTTTTCATTAAAACTAAGTCTATATCAGCTAAGTAATCTTAAATGTAATTTACTAATTTATTTCAAAAAATTAATTGATAAGTATATTGTAAAATTGTATAGTAGGTTAAATTACACAATTTTTCATATAATCAATAATAACATTTAAAACTATGCTTTTCTAATTCACTTAACATTATATCAAATTATTCTAGAATCTTAAATTACATAAGAAAAATTTTATAATGTCGAAGCAATAAGTCCTTAAATGTATTAATTAGTTAGTAAATACATATTAAACTGTTAGATTACTCTACAAATTTATCATTAAACTAAATTATGTACAAATTTTAAAAAGTAAGATAATAGCAAGGGATATTATTATTTGGAGTCTTAAAAGTAACAGAAATAATACTAATTTAAAATTTTGCAACAAAAAACGAATTTCAAATATAAAATTCATAAATTTTAAAGGTCTAATTTTAGTTGTTTTAAAATAAAAAAACGTATGAATATAAAAAATCGTTTATAAAATGTAATTATTATTACACAAATGTATTTCAAATAAAATTAAAAATTAATTGTTTTATAAATCTATTTGAAATTATAAATTTTTTTTTGATGTTAGTGAGGCTTTATATTTATTATAAGGATAATTTAACAAAAATTACTATATTAAATTAAAAAATACTTAATTTTAAATAACAATTTAGATATTAGCTATTATTATTGAAAATTTAAAAAACTAATAAAATGAATAATATCATTTTATTAGTTTTAATGCTTTATTTATATAAATTACTAATATTCCTTTTTAAGTAAAAAGTTAAAGATAAAAATACTAGCGGAATTATGATGAAAATTAAGTTTCCAAAAATAGGACCATCTATAATATGGATAGGACCATTTTCAGGTATCCAATCTATGCGTGGTGCATCAGAATAAGTTGGGGATTTAACTGCTAGTTTAATATCACTTGAATTTAGACCAACTTTAGCTAGGGGGATAGAAAATTCTATTTTTCTTCCATCCTGTGAAGCAGATCTGAATTTATCTCCAAGTGTTGTACTAATCATAGGAGTAAGTTCAGGAGTCATTGTACTTACAGTTACTTGAACTGTTGTAGCAGTTGTACTTTTCCACTGAAAATTATCTTTAGGATTATCCCAAGGAGTATAGTGGCTACTAGTATGACCTGTACCATTAAATAAAATTATTTGTAAATTCCAATTTAAATTTAAGGGTTTAGAATCATATCTTTCTACATAAAGATATAAATTATTTTCATCGACATAATATCTTAATGTCTTTAAATCTTCATTTTGTACATTAGAATCTCCTTGTATATCAGATATAAGAACTTTATCAGCCCAGTCATCAAAATTTCCATCTAAACTGATATTAGTAGCTCCGAGAGCTGTAGTCTTAAATAATGTAATAAGTAAAAATGTGAAAAATAATATTTTTTTATTTATCATTTGCGCCTCCGTCTATTTTCTAAGAATGTAGTTTTTTATTTCTTTAAATTCAGTAGTTAAATCTTTTATATGCCAATCTTTAGTATCTTTAAAAGCATTTAAAATGCCTACGTACCGAATTATAAATGTAAGTATTCTATAAAATGGCATCAATAAAATAATGAAAACATTTTGATTAAAATATTTAATTTCATTTGCGCAATCTTTTAGAAGTAATTTAATAATAAAAAAATTAAACAAAGAAACTAGGCAATAAATAATATAAAGAATTAAATTAACAATAATGAAATTTTTATAGTTATAAGCTACGTTAAGTAAATATATACTTGCAAATAACCAGATCATCCTAGAAAATACTAGTGTGTGATCTTTGAATAAGGTAAATCTAAAAATATTGAAGGTTTTTTTATTATTTTTATTATTAAAAAGATTTGCAGATTCTATTTGGCCAATTTGCCATCGTTGACGCTGCCTGTATAGTGCATTAAAATTAGAAATTGAATCAAGAAACATATATGAGTCTGTTGAAAGTAGAATTTTCCCTTTAATAAATGAACGAATTTGAGAAGTCATATGTAAATCTTCTCCTAGGGTCTTTTGATTATATAACTGTGTTTTTAGTATGCTATCTTTTCTAAAAGCTGAGAAAGCTCCTGCCATACTAAAAATAGAATCAATATTAGATTGAAATGCTCGTCCAACTAAAAATGATTCAGCATATTCAAATGTCTCGCATTTTTTTAATAATTTATTGAAAAAATGCGGGGCTTCTTTTATAGAGTCACTATTTATTAAAACTGTTCCTGTAATTGCAGAAACATTATTATCACTTTCAAATTTTGTAACTATATTTATTAATGCATCATTATGTAAATATCCATCAGAATCTATGTTGAAAATGTATTGCCCAGTTGCTAAATAAAGACCTTTGTTAAGTGCAAGACTTTTACCATTATTAGATTCAAGCCACCATATTCTTGTCTTAGAATTTAACTTAGATTGTATATCTAAGAAAATTTTATGAGAATCATCTGTAGAACCATTATCAATCAAAAAAATTTCTATTTTATCAAGTGGATAATTTTGATTTAAAATAGACATAACACATTTGTTTAATGTTTTAGCTGAGTTGAATACAGGGATTATTACAGAAATATATGGACAGTATTCTAATGGTAGAATATCTTTTTTTCTTTTAAACAAAACATGTAGTATACTATATAAATTAAAGAAGACATCAATTATAAGTGGTATTATAATCCATGATATTATAAATAAAATTAAGTTAATATTCATTTTAGCTAGTGCTCCTTTCAAATTTATAATTTTTAATTTGTACTTTAGTGAAAATAACATAATAAATTAACGCACTAAGTACAAAAAATAGAACTCTAGCAAAAAATAAATGAACGAAGGAATAAACTTCTAATCCAAAAAATTTACTCATGGATATAATAAACATTATTCTAATTACATTTGCTAAAATGAGAGATATAAGTCCGATAAATAAAAGTAAAACTTTTTTTAGATACGATGAAATAGGATAAAATAATATTAATGATATAAATACTAAAATTTCTATTACCCCTGAACATTCGTAAGTTAAATTTATATTTAGAACACCTGTTGTAGTTGAAATTAAAACACTTTGAACATCTTGATATGCATCAAATATATTAGTCAAATTAGATAAAAATGATAATATACCAAATGAAATATTACTAAAGAAGTTTTCCATTAAACTTTTGAAAAATATAGTTGTAATAAAGAAAAACCCTACAGAACCAATAAAAAATTTAAATGCTATCATTTTAAGTTGATGAAACATTATTAATAAATAAATCCATATGAGTACTAAACATATAAAAAGAAAAAAAGTTTTATTCATTAGTATCTAAATCCTTTCTAGATATAATATATGTTCTAGTTGGATTTTCACTAATTTCTATAGATTCTAATTCTAGTTGGTTTTCTATTAAAATTTTATTCAATTCTGAGTAAAACTGAAATGCCATATTTTCCATGGTAGGTTCAGCTGTTTGGAATTCAAGTAAATCATTTAGATATTTACCTTCAAATTTTTTGAAATAATTTTCAAGAATTTTTTCAAAAGTTGAAAAGTTTAAAAATTTATTTTTATTTACAGATATAATAGAAACGATCTCCCATGTATGAGGATGAATTGGTGATTTG
>JBOFRC010000190.1:0-9897 GCA_051650825.1 Sarcina sp.
GTGCTGTCCCATATTGATGCCATAAGTCATTTGTAGGTCCATTAAAGAATCTAAGACTATATGGTGTAAGTGATGGAATATTAGTATTATGATAATATTTAGTTGATAGAAGTTGTGCTGCTCCATATATTGCTTTTGAAACACTTGTCCATCCATGATTATATGCATATGTTGCAGCACCTAATTTAGGCGCAGCATCAACAGCATTAGCTCCTGAAACATTATAAACTATTTCACCTTTAAATTTCATCCCTGTTGCAAATTGACTTGTTCCATGTGCTGATTCAAGCATAATTTGAGAAACAAGAGCTACAGGATCTATATTATATTCCTTAGCTGCATTTATAAATGTTTGAGCTTGTCCACTTAAAACTCCTTGATTTGATAACACATTAGCTAAAAGAGTTTCATTTATATTTCTATATTGTGCTGCATCTAAAAATTCAAACATAGTTGAAGCTGCTTTAGGATTTATCGCTGTTGTTAGCTGATTTTTCACTTCATCGATTTCTGCTTTAGTTAAACTATTTCCTTTAACTTTCATATAACTATTTAATTCAGCTGAAACATATTCAGGTAATGTGTAATTATATGGATCTGCAACATTTGTACTGTTACTATTATTATATACATTAGAAATATTTGGAACATTTCCTTGTGCTGTTACATAAATAGCTGGAATAAACCCTATTACACCATTATCATTTATTTTATACCATCCATTCATATTAGCGATAATATTAACTTGTTGATTTGGACTAACTGTAACATTTTGTATAGGTGCCGCCCAAGTTCCATTTCCGCTTCTTACTGGAATACTACTAGGTGCATTACTATTTACAGTTCCTTGAATATATGAATTTTGTCCATTTGATGTTTGTCCTGGTTGTGATGTTGATGGTTTAGCTGGTTTTGTATTTGGTTGCAATTGTCCATGATTTGTACTATCTGGTTCTGTTGGTTTAACCACAGGTTTTGTTGGGTTAGTTGGTTTTGTATTTGGTTGCAACTGTCCATGATTTGTACTATCTGGTTCTGTTGGTTTAACCACAGGTTTTGTTGGGTTAGTTGGTTTTGTATTTGGCTGTAATTGTCCATGGTTTGTACTATCTGGTTCTGTTGGTTTAACCGCAGGTTTTGTTGGGTTAGTTGGTTTTGTATTTGGTTGTAACTCTCCATGATTTGTCACTGGTTTACCTTGTACGTTTGGTTGTAATTCTCCATGATTTGTCACTGGTTTACCTTGTACGTTTGGTTGTAACTCTCCGTGATTTGTCACTGGTTTACCTTGTACGTTTGGTTGTAACTCTCCGTGATTTGTCACTGGTTTACCTTGTACGTTTGGTTGTAATTCTCCGTGATTTGTCATTGGTTTACCTTGTACGTTTGGTTGTAACTCTCCGTGATTTGTTACTGGTTTACCTTGTACGTTTGGTTGTAACTCTCCGTGATTTGTTACTGGTTTACTTGGTACGTTTGGTTGTAATTCTCCGTGATTTGTTACTGGTTTACTTGGTATGTTTGGTTGTAATTCTCCGTGATTTGTTACTGGTTTACCTTGTACGTTTGGTTGTAACTCTCCGTGATTTGTCACTGGTTTACCTTGTACGTTTGGTTGTAACTCTCCGTGATTTGTCACTGGTTTACCTTGTACGTTTGGTTGTAATTCTCCATGATTTGTCACTGGTTTACCTTGTACGTTTGGTTGTAACTCTCCATGATTTGTCACTGGTTTACTTGGTACGTTTGGTTGTAATTCTCCGTGATTTATCACTGCTGATGTTTTAGTAGTTTTTACTGGTGTTGCAATCGTAGTTGTTGGATTCACATTTGTTGTAGCATTTGTTGTACTCTCTGCTACATATTCTTCAAATATATATCCTTTTGTGCCATTTACAGAAACTCTATACCACTGACCTGTTTTTCCTGTGATTCTTATAGCTGTATTATTGCTTAATCCTGCTATAACATTAGTATTCATTCCTGGCCCTTGTCTTAAGTTAACGCTACTTGAAACATTTATTACATATCCATTTCTATTCATTCTAGTAATATTATTTGTAGTAGAATTGTTAATATTCAACATATTAGCGTTAGCAATATATCCATTAGCTCCTGTACTCTTAACTGTTACAAATGTGTTACTTCCTGACACTTGTCCTATATGTAGCATTTCTCCAACTGATAAATAAGATATAATTTGTCCTTGTTTATTAGTAAGAACTAATTTATTGTTTCCATTTACTACGCATGCATATCCTGTTGAATCTTGCGCATTATGATTTGCTAATAAAGTTATATTTTTCGTACTCGTATTGGCAGCCTTTCTATTATTAACTATTGCCCCTGTTGTCCCTGATATAGTTGCCAACATAGCACCACTTAATAATAGGGAAATTATTTTATTTTTATTCATTTTATGAACCTCCTAAATAAACCGAAAATTTAAAACTATTTAGATGATATCAAAAATTATAAATTATGTATTACGATGAAAATATTAAAATATTTAAAAAAGTTTTTATTCTTTATTATTTATGTAGTTTTTTTCATCATTAATCCTATATTCAAATCGACATATTAAATATTCATTATCACATCGTAATTTATTTGCTAATTAATAACTTTTGATACAATTTATACTATCGATATACAAATAGTTTTTTTGTAATGTTTATACATTAACATTCAATATCGATTTAAAAAAATTATAGTTACAATATAAAAACTTTTTAACAACTAAATATCCATCTATAACCAGACCCATATTTTCAATAAAATTCTAATAATTTATAATTTTCACTCTTTAAACTTTTTAGTATTTTTAATGCCTATATAAAAGCACTACTAAATTTAAATAATATGCTAATTTCATGTAGCTGTCTAAATAAATATTATTTTATCCCTTCTATACCCACATATTAAAATCCACCTAAAAACAAAAAAATTCTATCTTATAAATTAACTTTCTATAAGACAGAATCTCTTTTTCAATATATAAATTCATATCCAATTTTAACATTGAAATAAATTTTTATTTAATATTTTTATATAGTTATAACAGAAATTTTATAAGCTAAATCCAAAACCTTCATTAACTGACTCAGCACCTGCCTTAATTTTATCTATAGAAGTTATTGGCTCTAAATTAGAAGTATCATTTACTTCCTCTATTCCTAGGAATTTTCCATCTGGTCCAAACACAACACTAATAGGTGATTTTTTACCATTAAATATAAGAGGCATAGGTGTGCCATCTATATGTTGAGTCAAATCTAACCCATCTGGGAATCTAACTGCTACAATATTATTGTTTTGTATCACAAAATCATATTCTTTACCATTATATGCTGTTATTTTATATACATTTTGTGCTGTTACCTGATTTCCTAAAGTTGCATTTAATGATAATAATCCGCCTAAGCCTACAATTATTATAATTGTTACTATTAAATGCTTAATGAAAGACTTAGAAGTATCTTTTTGATATCTTACATACATTGAAACCACTAATGCTCTATATGATGTCATAATATATGTTACTTTCCAGAATCCTAAAATCCCAAAAGTTATACCGATTAAAAATAAAAGTGGAATAAACGTTATACTAAGCACTACAAATCTCCAAAAAAGTTCTGGTAATGCTCTAAACATTGCTTTTATTTTTACTTTTCCATTAAATAAAACATATGCAACAACATATAATTCCATAAACAATTGGAATAACATGCTGAATAGACTAACTATTGAAGTAGCTATAGAATTATCTTTGATAATATAAGTTACAATAATAGTAGCAATTACATATTCTATAACAATAGGAATCATATATCCTATAACAAGTTTTTTGTCCGGTCTAGCATCAATTAAACTTGTTTTTTTAGTTAACACTTTTGTTGTAAATACTTGAAGATATAAGGATAAATACATAACGATAAGGAAAATTACAAGTTCTATTAAGTTACTTATAATATTTTTACTCATTCCAAGTCTTAAAGTTATATAAAATTGAACAAATGCAGGAATTAAATAAAGAAATATTCCTGGTGAGTACTTAGTTTCTGTATTCTGCTCTAACTTTTGACGGGCAGTAGTTTTAAGTTTTGTTGTAAACATATCACAGCTCCTCTTCTTTCGTTCTATTAATGTAATAAAATAAAGTACCTGAATCTATGCTAAAATGATAGATTCATTAGGTACTTCTATTTTTTGAATCATTCTTTAAAAATTAATATTGATGGTCTAACTTTTTGAAGAAATCAACTTTTGGCTCTAAAAATTTAAATGTATGATTTTTTTCATCAGTAAAATACACATTTAAAGGTTCATAAATTTTTTCCCAGTTCCAAAGTTCATCATCAATATTAAGATATTCCTTAAACATTTCACAACCTTCTGGTGCTATTGGGTGGATTAAAATCGCTATAATCTTACAAGCATAGAAGCAATCAGCTACAACTTGTTCCATATCCTCTTCATTTTTACTATTATTAACCCAATGCTTATTTACTCCTCTTATATATTCATCTAATACATAAGCAATTCTATGAAAATCTTGATTATACATATGTTTCTCATATTCTACTATAGCTTTTTCAGATAATTCTTTAATCTTATCTGTTACTTCAAAACTTGGAAGTGTTTTATCTAAACTTTGTAATGTGTATAAACATGAACGTATAAGTCTATTAAACACATTTGTTAAAAGATTTCCTTCTTTTAATACAGCATCTGCTCCTGCACCTTCTTTTTCTTCTTCTGTCATATATACTTGTGGCTTAAATCCAACACTTTTAGTTGATAAACCTAAACTCATAAAATGCATACGTAATTGATCTTTTGAATAATGAGCTAATAATTCATCTGCCATTGGAGGTTTAACCTCTGAACTACTACTTGCTTTTTTATCCATAAATAAGATATGTTTATTTGATACTATATGAGGGAAGTTTATCTCATCTATATTAACTGCTTCATTTCTAGGAGTCTTAAGTCCCATAAGAAGTGCCATTTCAGCAATTGAATAGAAATAAATATTATCTTCTCCTATGAACTGATAAACCATAGCATCTTCATTATCCCACCATTTAAGCCATTCACTTTTATCTGCTCCTATTGATTCAAGATAAGTTTTTGTAAATGATACAGGAGCCCATAATGATTCTGGCCATACCCAGAAAGTTAAATCATTTAATCCTTCTTTTTCAGGAACTTTAACTCCCCATGAAATATTTCCTGATAATCTAAATGGAACTAAAGTTTTACCACTTCTATAGTTAATCCCCATCTCATCTAAAATAGCTTTAGCTGCATCTCTATCATCTAAATTATTAAAAATGAAACTCACTGATGATTTTTTTTCTTCATCTACTAATTCATGTGCTGGAAGCTTCGCTACAAGTCCTTCCATATCTTCTATATATTTTCTTTGAACATATAATAATGGTTTCTTTAAGAATTCATCAATAGCTTTAAGCTCATATTTTCTTCTATTAGTATTTCTAAGTAAAAATTCATTTAATATTTTCATATCATCAATAGAATCTTCTAAGCTAAAATACCAGTTATCTATACTTTTTAATACAGGAACTGTTCCTGATAATTTACTTATTGGATTTATTAATTCTGAAGGCATATATTGATGTCCAAGTGAACATTCATCAGCATATCCTTTATCTGAACTACAACCATCTATTGGGCATTTTCCAACTACTTGTCTTCCATTAAGGAATGTTTGTTTTTCTTCATCAAAAAATTGTAATGTGGACATTTTTTTAATATACCCATTATCAAATAACTTATTAAATATCTCTGCTGAAACTTCTGTATGAATTTCTCCACTTCTTCCAAATGCAGATGTTCCAAATAAATTTAAACTAATATTATATTTATCTAAAGTATTTTTTTGACTTAAATGATTACTCATTACATAGTCTTCCATTGAATCCTTATAACCTTCTTCTTGTAAGTTTCTATAACTCTCAAGTATAGGAGAACCATAACAATCTGTTCCTGATACAAATATAACATTATCTTTACCAATTCTATCTCTTAAAAATCTTGCATATATATCAGCATGAACAAACATACCTCCAACATGCCCAAAATGAAGATTTTTATTTCCATAAGGCATACCTGCAGTAACTACAGCTCTTTTAGGAAATACAGGTCTACCATCTCTACCTAGTCTTTTACTTATCATTTTACATTCACTCCTTTTAAGTATTAAAATTTTTTACAATTTAATTCTAAAATAAAAAAACCCCTATAGAAATTATTATTCTACAGAGGCGAAATTGCTTCGCGATACCACTCTTATTCCTCAATATATCACTATATTAAGCTCTTCAAGTACATTTACACATAAATATACTCTAGTTTTGTAACGTAAACAGACGTCATAGCATCACTTATAACTACTTATAAGATCCGTATGCAGCTCCAAGCCTTGCTTCATTATGACTTTATAATTTTCTTCCACCATCCGAAAACTCTCTGTATATGCCACCATAACTACTCTTCTTTTCATCGCTTTTATTTGTATTAAAATTATATAACGCAAAAGTACTTAATGTCAATACTTCTCCTAACATGAAAATTTTCTAATAATACTAATCCCTTATTAGTATATATATTCCAAAATGCATATATTTTCTACATAAACAAATAGTATAATAAAACAATATATTAAACTACTTAAATCTAAGGAGGCTATACAAATGAATAAAGGTATTTTCAAATCATTTGCAATCAAAAACCTAAATTTTAAAAACAGAATAATTATGGCACCAATGTGTATGTATGCAGCTAAAGAAGATGGTTTAGTCACTGATTTTCATTACATTCACTACACTACAAGGGCTATCGGAGGAGTGGCTGCTATTATAGTAGAGGCAACAGGTATTACTCCAAATGGTAGAATTTCTGATAAAGATCTTGGCTTATGGCGTGATGATCAAATAGAAGGACATAAAAATCTTGTTGAAGGTATAAAAAAATATGGTGCTCATGCTGGTATTCAATTAAATCACGCAGGTAGAAAATGTTCTATACAATCTGAAAGACTAGTAGCTCCATCTGCGATTCAATTTGATGAAACTTATAAAACTCCAGATGAAATGACTATAAAAGATTTAGAAGAAGTAAAAACTGCTTTTAGAGAAGCTGCTAAACGTGCTCTTATAGCTAACTATGAATTTATAGAAATTCATGCTGCACATGGATATCTTTTATCTGAATTTTTATCACCACTTTCTAATCAAAGAACCGATTCATACGGTGGTTCTATTGAAAATAGAAGCAAATTTGTAATAGAAATTATAAGAGAAATTAAGAAAGTTTGGCCTACAGATAGAGTTTTAGCTATTAGAGTTTCTGCTAAAGATTATGTTGAAAATGGAAATACTAAAATTGAAATGGCTAAAATGGTCGAAATGTTTAAAAATGAAGGTGTAGACTTAGTAGATGTTAGTACAGGTGCTGTAGTCCATGCCAAAATAAACGCTTATACAGGTTATCAAATACCTGAGGCTGAATATATAAAACATAACATAAACATTCCAACTATCGGTGGTGGTTTAATAACTACTATAGAGCAAGCAACTGAAATTATAGAAAATGACAGGACTGATTTTGTATTTTTAGGTAGAGTTCTTTTAAGAGAGCCTTACTGGGTTATAAATCAGGCTGTTAAAATAGGATATGAGCCTGATTATGCTCATGAATCATATAGTAGAGGTCTTTAACTAAAAGCTTAATTTTAAAATTAAATTGAGAGAATACATAACAATTATTGTAGTTCAGCTTTATGCTGTTTTAACCGTAATCTTAGTATTCTCTCAATTTATTATTTATTCTATCATGAACTCCCAATCATCTTTAATTGTACAGTTTATTCTATCTATAGTTAATTTTAATTTATTATTAATTTTTTCATTTAAAGTTAAATCCCCTCTATCTATAGAAATAACACAATTACTTTTCCCATCACTGCCTATTGCTCCTGAACCATTTCTCTGCATTCCTAAACCATTAACCTCTAGTCCATTTTTATTTAGTATTGTAGCATCTATTTCTACATTAATTACTCCATTTATATCCTCTATAGAAATAATTTTAATATCTCCAAAACTCTTTAAATTCAAGTTCTCATTAATAAACTCTTTAGTATTTTTCTTTGGAAGGCTTATCTCAAGTTTATTATTGTCATTAAATTTATATTCTAAATGTATTTTATTTACTAAAACATCTAACTGCTCATTATATAATTTATCTAAAACAAATTCTGTTTGACTACCATTATATATTGAATTTTGAAAGTTCACTCTATTTCCCTTTTTATCCTTTATACGAACATCATTTTTATCAATATCACAAGCTACTATATTTTTATATTCTAAAGCAATATTATTCCAAAACGATATATAAGTTCTATTGTCTATTTCATATTTACTTCCCCCTAAAATTATATCTCTTTTATTTGCATATAATCCAAAATCACTATAATCTTCAAAACTATCGATACTTAAAAGTTCTACTTGTATACTTTCATTTTCTATAAAGAACTCAAAATTTTTCACCTCGTTATTAATTTCAAAAAATAAATTTAAGTAAATATTTTGCCCACCGCTTCCTTCTCCTGTTATACTAGGCTGTATCTTTTCACCATTATTAGTTTTTATATAGATATTCTCTTTATTAATACTTATACTATTTTTAATCCATATTCCTAATTCTAATCCATTATTTTGCCACATTGCATTTTTTAAAACAAACTCTTTGCTAGACCCAAAAGTAATAGGACCCCTAAGAGTATTTATACGATCTGCTTTTTGTTCAATAAGCCCTATACCAGTTTCATAAAAAAAATGTTTTTTAACTTCTGATATAGCTTCATAAGTTATAGGAAGACACACCATCATAAAACTTGCAGCAACAAAATATTTAAACTTATTATTATGATTTCCCCCTATTTTTTTCTGTAACTTTTTTTGTATCCGTTTTTTACTTATAGTATCTAATGATCTTTCTTCTATATCTACCTTTATATTATTAAGCTCTTCATAAATTTTTTTATCAGCCATATTTTCTACCCCTCCATAGAAAATTTTTTATAATTTTCTCTTAATTTTTTTCTTATTCTACTAAATCTAGTATCAACATTAGCATTACTCAAATTTAATTTGTTAGCTATATAACTCGTCTTATACCCTAAAAAAACTTTCATAATTATAATACTTTTGTCTGGTTCCTCGCATGAATCAACTGTTTCTCTTATAAACTTAGAAACCTCCTCTTCTAAAATACAATCAAGAGGAGTATCTAACGATTCTTCATTATCAAAATTATCTATAATTTCTATTTGTCTAAATTTCTTTTTTTCTTTTCTATAATAATCAATAGCTTTATATCTACTAACCCCTGCTACCCAATTTTTAAAATCAATATTTCTCCCCTTGAATTTATCTATATTTTCCCATATACTCAGAAAAACATCATAAATACATTCTTCTATAACCCCTTCATCTTTAGTAACATATAAAACTTTCCTAACAACACCATTTACAACAGACGAATACTTATCCATAACATAATTCAATGCTTTCTCATCTTTTTTTCGTAGCTTCTCTATAAAATTTTTTTCATTAATCCACATAAATCAAACCCCTTTTTGATTTTTATTTAATAGATAATTTAAGTCCTTAATTTCTTTAATTAAAATAATTTTTTTAATAGACTTTATAAAGCTTAACTAAGATTAAAACTCTATTAAAAATCAGGCTAAATTTATCTTTTCATATATATATAACGAATCAAACTTATTAATCTTACATTAATTTCAATTTTTAATCAAAATTTGCAATTAAATTATAAAAAAATAGATTGTTTTATAATTTT
>JBOFRC010000191.1:0-1483 GCA_051650825.1 Sarcina sp.
CAAGCTTCAAGGAAAAAAAGCGATTAATCGCGATTACTCACAGCAAATTCTGCAAACCCACTAAAGTCAAATGACAAACTGAAAGCGGAACAATAGTTTGAGCAGGAGCAGTGTGTGGCATCTAGCTGTGAAATTGCAGCTTGCAACCAACTGAACACCGCTAGCCTCATTCTCTCGTTCCAAGTGTGCAGGAGAAACAATGTTGGCCGCGAAACTCTCGAAAAACACAAAAGGCTCTATCTAGATCCTAATAATTCACTCAAATTTGGCCTTTATTCAACGAAATAAAATTCACCAAAACCGTCTTGGTTAGTCTTTAAAGTGTTCCAACAATAACCGGCTCTGTTTGGTCGAAATAAAACCTTAATCCACAGAATTAAAATATTCTGGCTCTGCACGCTGTCGCTGCCTCTGAGCTCTCACACACGGATTCGCAAAGCTCCTAGTAGTGTAATATCGCCTCTCTTTCTTATCAGCAAAGAGCAGTGTACAAAATCAGGTAGCCCGCTTAAACTGACAAAAGTCGCTGGCAGCCTCATTAATACCGTGAGTAACTTGTTGGCAGGCCAAAATTATATTTGTCTATTGTTGGGTCTGTGTGCTCTCTGCAAGCCAGTGTCTGTACTCAGTCAAATACATTTTGTGAGGGAAGAACCTCCACTATATGTGACACCAGAAACAGTGTTTCTCTAATTTGAACCGCTCCAAATTAGACTAGAGTCTTCTCTCTAGTGGATCGCTCACGTCATTTTCAGGTGTCGCGTTCTCCCAGTTCACCGTTCATCCACATCATATCAATAATTTAAGCTTAGAATCGGAATAGTTTTGAAACAGGACATTCAGTATTTGAATAAAGTCGCTCGTTAAAATAGGTGTTTATTTAACATTTAGTTATGTATCAGCAGATAATGACTCTGAAAAGGAAAAGGATTCTGAATGAACAAAAGTATTGTAAGAATGAGACTAAATCTGCCGTTCGATTTGGTTACTTTTGATACTTAAAACTAGAAATAATATGTGCTTTATTAGACAATAAACGAACACAGTTATACCCTAATTAGACACTATTGCTGTAATTAGAAAGTGCATTTAATTTATATTAGACCCAAAATGTACTATACTATTATACCAACTTATACGCTAATTAGAACAACAACATCCAGCTATACAGTTTATTCTTTCTGTGGCAGCGATTTTAGCGACGTGCCTCGAGGAAGTCCCTGTCATCATCGGAGAGTTGTGAAAGATTAAGGTCTGCAAGAAAGTTATCAAACCTGTCTCAATCACCCTGTGATGACTAATACTGTAAAATGATCTAAAACTATCATTTATCGGTTTAATGGAAGTAGGGCTAGTCCCATCTGAGTGCCGTATTAGTATGATTCATTTTGTTCTGTTGATTTAAGCGGCAGGCCAGGAGCCGGGCAGGTTGGTCGCCCATCTCCGAGTGTGTCTGATTAGTTCGAAATAGGGCATTTCTTAT
>JBOFRC010000192.1:0-10935 GCA_051650825.1 Sarcina sp.
TTATAAGCTTTATGGAGATGATATGCAATTTGTAGAAATTGAATTAGATCCAAGCGAATCAGTAATAGCAGAAGCGGGTGCTATGATGATGATGGAAAATAATATTAATATGCAAACAATTTTTGGCGATGGGAGTAAACAAAGTGGAGGTTTTTTAGGAAAGCTTGGTAGTGCAGTTAAAAGAAGCATGACTGGAGAAGGCCTTTTTATGACTGAGTTTTCTAATACAGGAGTTACAAAAGAAAAGGTAGCATTTGCTTCTCCATATCCTGGTAAAATAATTCCTGTTGATCTTAGGCTATATAATGGAAAAATAATATGTCAAAAAGATGCATTTTTATGTGGAGCAAAGGGAGTTAAGATAGGAATTGATTTTAAAAGAAAGCTAGGAGTAGGTTTTTTTGGTGGTGAAGGATTTATATTACAAAAATTGGAGGGTGATGGTCTAGTTTTTATACATGCAGGTGGAACGATTATAAAAAAATCTTTAAAATATGGAGAAGTTTTAAAGGTAGATACTGGATGCTTAGTTGCTATGACTAAAGATGTAAATTATGATATACAATTTGTTGGTGGAATAAAAAATAGCTTGTTTGGTGGTGAAGGATTATTTTTTGCAACTCTTAAAGGACCAGGAGATGTTTGGATTCAAAGTTTACCATTTAGTAGATTAGCCTCCAAGGTTTTTGCATGTGCTCCGGAACTTGGTGGTAAAGATGTAGGAGAAGGTAGTTTATTAGGTGCTTTAGGTAATATGTTCCAAGATTAGTTTTGAAGAGGAGGTATATATAGAATTAATAAATATCTATATATGCCTTTTATTAGTATTAATAAAATATATTTAATTTATCAAAAATATATTTTTAATTTGTTGACATTTTCCAAATAAAGGAATATATTATAATTAAATTTAACAATTTATCACTTTAATATAATAAAGCGAGGTGGGAATAATAGAAAAAGTTAAAGATATACCAAATGGAACGAGAGATATTATAGGTGAAGAATGTAAAATGATAGAATTAGTAATCAAAAATATAAATGAGACTTTAGAAAGTTATGGATATGAAAGTGTTATCACCCCCACATTAGAATATTATGATACATTTGATAGAATTTCTAGTGAATTTCAAACAAAAAATGTTTATAGAATTTTTGATTCAGAAGGAAAAACTTTAAGTTTGAAATGTGATTCGACGTTACCTATTGCAAGACTTGTATCTAGTAAGCTTAAGGATCAAAATCTACCGCTGAGATTAAAATATTCATCTAAAATATTTAGAATGAATAAAGCTCTAGGGGGAAAGAGAAATGAATTACATGATATTGGCATAGAACTTATAGGAGAAGAGGAATTTATAGGTGATATTGAAGCGATAAATATAGGGATAGAACTTTTAAAAAATTTAAAGATTAAAAATTTTAAGTTTGAGATAGGTCATATAAAAATCATACAAAGAATATTAGATAAAATAAACTTAAATGAAATATCTAAAAATAAATTAATAAAATTATTAATAAATAAAGAGTTAGTTGAGTTAGAAACCTATGTTAATAGTCTAAATATTGAAATAGGAGAGAAAAATCTTTTAGTAAAGCTACCTTGGTTATTTGGTGATAAACTTTTTTTAGAAGAAAATAGATGCTTTTTTCAAGATAAAGAAGTTCTTTTTTATATAGATTATTTATTAGGTGTTTATAAAGTTTTTGAATCTATAGGTTTAGCTGAATTTATTACATTTGATTTAGGTGCTATAGAAAAACTGGATTATTACTCAGGTATGATTTTTAATGTTTATATTGATGGAGCATGTAGTTCTGTAATACAAGGTGGACGTTATGATAATTTGATGAGTTTGTATGGAAGAGATATTAGTGGCATAGGCTTTTCTATAAAAGTAGATGATTTAACTAATATAGTTGATACTAAACTAAGTCTTGAAAAAGAGACTAAATATATTTTTTTTAATGATGAAAATTATATTGAAAACTTACAAATAGCTAATATGTTACGAAAGAATAAAGAGAAAGTTATTCTTAAAAAGGAGTGAAAAAGATGACTTTAAATATTGCATTAACTAAAGGGCGATTAGAAAAAGAAGCTATGAATCTTTTTGAAAAGGTAGGCTTAGGATGTGAAGAATTCAAAAATAAAGGGCGAAAATTAATTTTAAAGGACGAATTTAGTAAATTTAATTATTTTTTTGTTAAAGCTAATGATGCTCTTACATATGTTGAGCATGGAGTTGCAGACTTAGCAATAGTAGGGAAAGATACTTTGTTATTTTCAGATAAGGAACATTATGAAATTTTAGATTTAAAGTTTGGCAAGTGTAAGTTTATAGTTGCAGCTATGCCTAATAAAAATCTTTTTTCAAAAAGTGGACATATAAAAATAGCATCAAAATATCCAAAAGTTGCTAGTAATTATTTTAAAAATCGATATATGGATGTAGAGGTTATAAAAATAGAGGGGTCAGTTGAATTAGCACCAATATTAGAATTAAGTGATGGAATAGTAGATATAATGGAAACTGGAGTGACGTTAAAAGAAAATGGATTAGTAGTTTTAGATACTGTATGTGATATAAGTGCTAGGCTAATTTGTAATAAAGCTAGTTTTAAAATAAAAAAGGAAGAAATAAATTTGTTATTAGAAAAGCTAAAATTAGGAATTTGATTGGGGTTGTAAAATAATGTTGAAATTTGAGTTTTATGAGACTATAGATGAATTAAATGATTTGGTAGATAAAAGAGATGATTGTAAAGATAATGATGTTGAAAATACTGTAAATAAAATTATAGAAGATATAAGAATAAAAAAGGATGAAGCACTTTTACGATATACAAAAGAATTAGATGGTGTTGAACTTAGCGAAGGTATGCTAATTGAAAAAGATGAGATAGAGAATATAGCAAACATAGTGTCAAAAGAGATATTTAAGGCTTTAGAACTTGCAAAAAATAATATAGAGAAGTTTCATAAAAAGCAAATACAGGAATCATATATTACCTTTGAAAAAAATGGGGTATATATAGGTCAAAAGGTAGTTCCAATAGAAAAGGTTGGAGTATATGTACCAGGAGGAACAGCAGCATATCCATCATCTGTTCTCATGAATGTTATTCCTGCAAAAATAGCAGGAGTTAAAGAAATTATAATGGTTACGCCACCATATAAAAATGGTAAAATTAATCCAATTATAGCTGCGGCCGCAATAATTGCAGGCGTTGATAAGATTTTTACAATTGGAGGTGCGCAAGCTATAGCAGCACTTGCATATGGCACAGAAACTGTAGATAAAGTTGATAAGATAGTAGGCCCGGGAAATGTATATGTAGCAACAGCTAAGAAAAAGTTGTATGGGAAAGTAGATATAGATATGATAGCTGGACCAAGTGAAATTTTAATAATTGCAGATAAGAGGGCTAATCCTAAATTTATAGCTGCAGATTTGTTATCGCAGGCAGAACATGATAAATTAGCAGCTAGTATTTTAGTTACAACATCTAAAGACATTTATAATAAGGTTAATATAGAAATAGAAAAGCAAATAGAAAATTTAGAAAGAAAAGATATAGCAAGTGAGTCTATAAAAAATTTTGGAAGAGCGATAATATGTCCTAATATTGATTTAGCGATAGAAATAGCCAATGAATTAGCCCCAGAACACTTAGAATTAATGATAGAAAATCCAATGAAATATTTAGGGAAAATAAAAAATGCAGGTTCTATTTTTCTTGGAGATAATACACCAGAGGCTATTGGAGACTATTTTGCCGGAGTTAACCATGTATTACCAACAAATAGGACAGCAAGATTTTTTTCAGGGCTTTCAGTAGATAGTTTTACTAAAAAAATATCATATACTTATTATACTAAGGAAGCTATAGAGGAAAATGGACACAATATAGTGCTTTTAGCAAATGAAGAAGGATTAACAGCTCATGGAAATTCTATAAAGATTAGGATTGAGGAAAATAAAAATGAGTAATATATATCTAGATAGTAATGAAAATTTATATAATCCTTATGAAAAGTTGATAGCTGAAAGTTTTAAAGATATGAATTCAAAAAAAATTTTTAGATACCCTGATAATGAGTATTTGAACTTAAGAAAAGTATATGCAAAATATGCAAAAGTTAATGCTGAAAATATAATAGCAGGAAATGGTTCTGATGAAATGTTAGGACTTATTATAAATAAGTTTATAAATAAAGGAGATGTATTTGGTACATTATCTTTAGATTTTAGTATGTATGATTTTTATGTTAATAAAAATCAAGGTGTTATTGAAAAATATTGTATAGGAAGTAGTCTAGATATAGAGGAATTAAATTCTTTTATAGTAGAAAAAAAAATAAAATTATTTATGTTTTCTAACCCTAATAATCCGACAGGGAGAGTTATAGAACAAGATACAATAGAATGTTTATTAATTGATAATCCTAAGACTTATTTTGTGGTAGATGAAGCATACTATGAATTTTATGGGAAGAGTATGGTCGGGAAAATAAATGAATTTTCAAATATTATTATAACTAGAACTTTATCAAAAGCATTTGGGTTAGCAAGTCTTAGAGTTGGTTTTTTGATTTCAAATAAAAGTTTAGTTGCAGACTTTATAAAAGATAAAGTTCCATATAATATCAATAGAATTTCTGAGCTTTTAGCTATAGAAGCTTTAAATAATATTTCAGTGATTGAAGAAAGTCTATTAGGTATAATACGAGGCAGAGAAAATTTATTTTTAGAAGTGGATACTTATAGAGATGAAAAGTTAAAAATTTATAAAAGCTATGCAAATTATATTTATATGCAGGGAGAAAAGGTAAATGGATTAAGTAAGTATTTAGCTGATAAAAATATTATAATTAGAGTTTTTAATGAGGAGACTATAAGAATTACTATACCGAAAGAAAATCAGTTGAAAAATTTAATTCAGTATGTAAAGGAGTATCTAGGATGAGGTTTGTAGAGATGAGTAGGAAAACTAAAGAAACAGAAATTGATATAAAAATTGATTTAGATGGGAATGGTAAAAGTAATATAGATACAGGTATTGGATTTTTTAATCATATGTTAGAATTATTTTCCTTTCATTCAAAGATTGATTTAGATATAAGGGCGAATGGAGATTTAAATGTAGATGATCATCATACTGTTGAAGATATAGGTATATTAATAGGTGAAGCAATTTTTAAGTGTTTAGAAGATAAAAGAGGAATAAAAAGATATGCTAATATTAGTATTCCTATGGATGAAGTTTTAACAGATATAAGTATTGATATAAGTGGAAGAAGTTTTTTAGTATTTAATACTAAGTTTAATAGAGAACAAGTAGGGGATTTATCTACAGAAATGGTTGAAGAGTTTTTTAGAGCAGTAGCTTTTAATTCTAAGATGACTATGCATATTAATTGTTTATATGGAAAAAATGACCATCACAAAGTAGAAAGTATTTTTAAGGGTATTGCAAGATGCCTAAAAGAAGCTATTTCTATAGATAAAAATGATATGAAAATTAATAGTAGTAAGGGGATTTTATAACTATGATAATAATACCAGCAATAGATTTAAGAGGTGGAAATCCAGTAAGACTTTACAAGGGAGATTATGAAAAAGAAGAAATAGTTGGGGAAAATGCGCTAGATATTGCAAAAGTATTTGAAAAAACAGGGGCTAAATATATTCATATAGTTGATCTAGATGGTGCTAAAACTGGGAATGGAAAAAATAGAAAGCTTATCAAAGAGATAGTTAAATCTATTTCTACAAACATAGAGGTAGGTGGAGGAATTAGAAGGCTTGAAGATATTGAAGAGTTGATATCATGTGGAGTAAAAAGAGTCATCATAGGAACAGCAGCAGTTAAAAATAAAGAGTTTTTAATCAGTGCTATAGAAAGATATGGAGATAAAATAGCAGTTGGTGTTGATTGTAGAAGGGGAAAAGTATGTTTAAATGGATGGTTAGAAGAAAGTGATATTGATTGCTTTGAATTTTGTAAAGAATTAGAAAAGCTTTGTGTAAATACTATAATAGTTACAGATATAGAGAAAGATGGTACGTTAGAAGGATGCAATATAGAACTTTTAGAAAAATTGAAAAAGGATATAAGGATTAATTTAGTGGCTTCAGGAGGAATAAAAAATATTGAGGATATAAAAAAGTTAAATAAATTAGATGTTTATGGAGCTATAACAGGAAAAGCAATATATTCTAAGAATTTAAATTTAAAAGAAGCTTTAGCAATAACAAAAAATATATAGAGGATTGGAGAGATTTGTTATGAAAAAAATAATACCATGTCTTGATATGAAAGATGGAAATGTTGTAAAAGGAATAAATTTTGTAAATATAAAAAGTGTTGGTAATCCAGTTGAAATTGCAAAAAAATATTGTGAAGAGGGAGCCGATGAGCTTGTTTTTTTAGATATAGCAGCAACAGTTGAAGAAAGAAAGACAAGGTGTGATTTAGTAAAGGAAGTTGCAAGTGTAGTTAATATACCATTTACAGTAGGTGGTGGTATAAAAAGTATTGAAGATATAGAAGAAGTATTAAATGCAGGTGCTGATAAAGTTGGGATTAATTCAGCTGCGATTAAAGATAAAAAATTTTTAGAAAACTCTATAAATAAATTTGGAGCTGAAAAAATAGTATTAGCATTAGATGGTAAAAGAACAGACAATGGTAGTTGGAATGTTGTTGTTAATGGGGGAATGGTAGATACAGGAATGGATGCTATAGAATGGGCTAAAGAAGCTAAGAGATTAGGAGTTAAAGAAATTTTATTGACATCTCTTGATGAGGATGGAGAGAAGAACGGGTATGATATTAATTTTACAAAAGCAGTTAAACAAATAGGGGATGTAGTAGTTACAGCTTCAGGAGGATGTGGAAGGTTAGAGGATTTTTATAACGTATTAAAAGAAGATGTTGCAGATAATGCGTTAGCTGCATCAGTATTTCATTATGATGAAATAAAAATACCAGAACTAAAGCAATATTTAGCTGAAAAGGGAATAGAGGTTAATAAATAATGGAAAATATAGATAGTGAAAAACTTTTAATGATTGTAGACTTTAAGAAAAATTTTGGACTTGTGCCAGTGATAATTATTAATTATATAAATAAAGATATTCTTATGATGGCCTATATGAATAAGCAAAGTCTTGAAAAGACTTTGTCTGAAAAAGAAACTTATTTTTATTCAAGAACTAGGCAAACTCTTTGGCACAAAGGCGAGACATCAGGCAATACGCAAGAAGTTAAAGCTATATATCTAGATTGTGATAATGATACTTTACTAATAGAGGTGAAGCAAAAGGGTGTAGCTTGCCATACAGGAGAAAATAGCTGCTTTTATAAGAAGATAAATTTAAATTAAAATATAGAGCAGAGATATCTTAATATAAAATTAAAGTTATTTTTTAGATAATATTTCTTTAAACATTTCTTATGGTCAATATAAAATAAAGGAAGATTAGATAGTAGATAAAATTTTAGGAGTGCTAATTATGGAAAATATTATAAAAGAACTGTATAAATTAATAGATGAAAGAAAGAAAACTCCAATAGATAATTCATATACAAAATATTTATTTGATAAAGGAATTGATAAAATTCTTAAAAAAGTTGGAGAAGAAACAACAGAACTTATAGTTGCATCTAAAAATCAAAATAAAAGTGATATTATAGAAGAATTTTCAGATTTAACTTATCATTTGTTAGTTTTAATATCTGATTTAGATATAGATATTGTAGAAATAGAAAAATGCTTAGAAGGCAGAATGAAAAAAATGGGTAATTTGAAAAGTGAAAGAAGAGAAATTGTAGATTTATAATATATAAAGGAGTAACTAATTAGTTGCTCCTTGAAAATTTAAAAAATGAAAAACTTAATTATTATGTTATAAATTAAATGTAATATTATGGTAATATATAAAGTATAATTGGTATGTATGAAGGGAAGATGTTTATGGGGACTATTAAAGAATGGGAGAATAGTATAAATAAATGTAGAAAATATATAAAAAATAATAAATTTATAGTTAAGATGAATGTAAAGGATTTAATTACAAGTACAAGCTTTTTCAAATATTTTTTCTTTGATAAAAAAATAGATATGCTTAAATTTATTAAATGTGTTGCACTACCAACTTTTATATATAATAAAATAAATTTTAATAAGGTAATAGAAGAAATTAAAATTCAAGAGTATAAAGATGTACTAAATTTTTTTACTAGTAATTTTATAGAGTCAGATAAAGAGTATATAAAAAGATATTCTTTATTTTATAATAAATTAGAAGAATTAGAATATGATTTACAAAATGATACGGAAATTTTGAATCTTATTGAGCTAATGAATAAGTATTTTGCTGTATCTGAAAATATTTATTCTAATATAGAAGTATATTTTAATGTGCAAGATTTATTAAAAGAATTAAGTAATGAAAAAAATGATTTAAATGAAGAGGTTATGGAGTATTTAGGGACTAGAAATGAGGAAGAGTTTGAAAAGTTTCTACATATATATAAGGAAAATGAGAGTGTATTAGCTTTTATTTTAGATATAATGGCAAATATAAATGATGAAAAGATGGAAATAAAGGTATAAAAAGTTAAAAAGAGAAATGGATTAGAATTTAATCTATTTCTTTTTTTAACTTTAGATATTATTAATATTTATTTAGTAGATCAAATCAAAAGATCTATTTTAATTATTATTACATTTATTTAATATAATAGTACACCATTCATTAGTTTGTATAGTTTCTAATTTTTTATATCCATAGCCTATAACGTTATCAATTACAGATTGCATACTCCATTCAACAAGGCCGGATACTAATAAATAACCTGAGTTTTTTATATGAGAATTTATATATGGCATAAATAAATTTGTTTCTTCTCCACCGATATTTATATAGATCCAATCGAAAGTTTGATCTTTTAATATATCATTTTTAAGTAAATCAATAGCATAAGCATTTATGTTATTTAAATTATTTAGGCTAGCATTTAAATTTACTTCTCTTACAACATCTCGTATATCAATAGCTACTACTTTATTAGCATTTTTAATAGCAGTTGCTATAGCTAAAATTCCAGAACCAGTACCGATATCTAAAATATCTTTATTAGAGAAGTCGTTTTTTAAGATAAAGTTTAGTATATCTTTTGTAGTTTCATGAAGACCAGTTCCGAAAGCACCTTGGGCATCAAAATTAATTCTATTAGGTATTAATGTTTCAAGAGTTGGATGTAAAATTGACCAGGTTTCATTTATTTGTATTTCTGGCAAGATAAATTCTTCATATTCATATGCAATTTCTTTAGTTGTATATTCATTAATATTTAGTAGATTAGAAAGTATTTTTGTGAATTCATTAAGTTCAGTTTGATTTCCATCAAAGCTTATATTTAAATCTATAATTGAATCTTCTTTTTCTTCATAACCATAACCCCAGTTATCAGTAGTTATATTAAGCGGTGCTTCATAATAAAAATTGTAAATTTCATTAATTTCAAGTATTTCTACTATTTTATCTATATTGTTACTTAGAATTTTAAATGTAATTGTAAACATAATATTCCTCCTTGGTGTCTAGTGGTTATTATATCATAAATAATATTTTAAGAAATAATTTTGTTGTGTCATAAATAAAAATCAAAATAATTAAATTTTTTATATTAAACTTTCAAGACTCGGAGTTGTAGTTATTTATTAAAATATTTTATTAAGTTAATTAATTTATAATCAAAAAACAATATTGCTTGTAATTTAATAAATTTACAAGCTAAAGTAGAGTAGATATAATTTAAGTGCAAAGAGGATATTAGAGTTAAGGGAGAGATTGATTTTGAATGATATATATCAGAAATTAAATACAAAAAATATAGATTTAGAAATTAAATTTTTAAAGAAAAAAAATGTTTCTTTAGAGATTACAAACAAAGGAAGAGTTATAGTTAGAGCACCTAAAACATTAGAAAAAAGAGAATTAGATAGAATTTTAGAAAAGAGATATCAGTGGATAATTGAACATGTTGAAAAAATACGGTTAGAAAATAATTTATTAATTAAGCGAAATTATATAGAAGATGAAAAATATTACTATCTTGGAGAAATATATATTTTAAAATACAGTGATGTTGAAAGAATAGATGTTATAAACAAATGTATATATGTTAAAAGAAAAAATATTAAAGAATCATTAAAAAAGCTTTATATTGAATATGCGTTTAAATATATAAATAAGCGTATGCAGTTCTTTAAAAATCTTTTTGCGGATAATTATAAAGAATTAAGAATTAGAGATATAAAAAGCTGTTGGGGAAAATGTACATATAATAATATTATTACTTTTAATTTTAGACTTATTATGTTTAAGAAGGAGATTATAGATTATGTTATTATACATGAACTAGCACATATAAAACATAAAAATCACTCAAAATATTTTTGGAGTGAGGTTGAAAAATTCGAACCAAATTATAAAAAACTACGTCAAGAATTAAAGTATAGCGGAAAAACAATGGATTTATAATAATGATGAATTTAATATAAAAAAGGACTCTAGATAATAAATTCTAGAGTCTTTTAAGTATAGAGCTAAATTCTAGTTCTTTTTTTCTTATTTTTCGAAAAAGTTTTTTTGTTTTTTTCTATTTTTAGATTGTTATCTTTTGAAACTTTAGTCTTACTTGTATTTTTATCTTTTAAAGTAAATTTACTATCTTTAGTTATTTTTGATTTTTTATCATCTTTTTTAACTTGAGAATTTTGTTTTTTATTAGTTTGTTTACTCATTGTAACATTTTCTAAAATTTCAAGAGTCTCATTTTTACTATTTTTATTTGAATAACCAAAGCGACCTATTGGTGTAGTAGGTAATTCAAAGTATTCACCATGTGCATATGTAA
>JBOFRC010000193.1:0-6789 GCA_051650825.1 Sarcina sp.
TATTAAATAAAATTTTAGATATTATTGTTAAAAGAACAGACCGAAATAAAGAAAAAAATAAGAAAAAACAAATGATACCTGTAATGAATGTATTAGCAGCATATAGTGATGAAGAATTTAAAGAGTTTATTTTAGAGTATTTAGATTCTAGTGAGTATGTTGTCAAACAAGAATTTAATAGATATATATATACCGAAAAAAATAAAATTGAAACTTTAATTTATATAAAACATTCAAAAGAATATTCTGAAAAAATAAATTTAGAAGATATAGGTCTTGTAGTTGATAAAATGCTAACAGCTGGTATTGAGAACAGTTATATTTTAACTAGCGGATATGTAGAAACAGAAGTTAATAAATTACTTGCAAATGAAAAAATAAATTTAAATATAAATATATTAGAAGGAAATAGTTTAAGCAAAAAAATAAGAGAATTAAGAATGCAAGAATATACAAAATCTATGGAGGGATAATTAATATGGACTTTTATTACAATTTAGGAAGTATGGATATTTTTAGAAATTTAAAAATAATAATGTTAGCAATATTACTTATATGTTTTATTAAAATAATTTTTAATATTAGAACAATCTATTTAAATCTAAATTCTGAAATTAAAGTAACTGTGCTAGATAATTTAATAAGTATGAATACTGAAGATTTTAATTTATGGATTAATGAATATTTAGAAAGTGCTAATTATAAAGTTATAGAAAGGTTTAATAAAGAGCTCATAAAATTATATAAGGATGAGCAGGAAGTTCTCTGCTTTATTACAAGAGAATATTCTTACATAGATTTAGAGGATGCAAGATATTTATATGGAATAGCACAACTTTTAAATATAAAGAAAATTAAAGTAATAACTACGGGTGAAGTTAAATCTCAATTTAAAGAATATTTAGAGCTAAAAGGAATACTTACATTAGTAAAAGACAAAAAGGGATTTGACATTACATATGATAAATTAATAAGTAATAGAACAAATTATTAGGAAAAGTGTTGTAAATTTGGTTAATAAACAGAAAATTAACAAAATATACACATTGATATTATAAAGAAATGGTAAAATTTAAAAGAATTCAAAGTAATATGGGGGAATACATATGAATAAGAAAAGAATACTAGCTCTTACATTAGGGGTTATGATATCTTCAGCTATGTTTATAAATCCAGCTATAGTAGAAGCTAAATCAAAGGATGAAGTACAAAGTCAAATAAATGCAAATAATGAAAAAATAGATTCACTTGAAGAAAAAAAAGCAGGATTACAAGGTGAAAAGTCTGACAGTCTAAAAAAATTAGAAGAAGCTCGTAAAGTTTATGATGAACAACAAAAATTATTGACAAAAACTAGACAAGAAGTTTTAAAGTTTGAGGATGAAATAAATAAATTACAAGATCAAATAGATCTTTTAGAGAGTCAGTTATCAGATGTTGAGAAGCAAATCACAGATGCTAAAAATAAAATATTAAAAAAAGAAGAAGATTTAAAAATTAAAGAAGATATTTTAGGACAAAGACTTCGAAGCACTTATATGAATAATATAGGTGATAGAATGCTATATATGATTATTGAATCAAAAAGTTTTGGAGATCTTATAAGTAATATAGCTAATATCAATATTATAATTAAGACAGATCAAGAGCTTATGAATGAAATTAAAGCAGATAAAGAGGCAATAGAAGTTGAAAGGCAAAGTCTTGTGAAAAAAGAGGGAGAACTTAATAATAATAAAAATAAAGTTCAAAAATCGCAGGATCAAGTAAAAGAATCTAAAAAAGAAGTTGATGCATTAAATGCTGAATATGAAGCAGAAGCAGCAAAATTAAAAACATTAGAAGATGAAAGAAGCAAAGAGTATAATACACTGACATCAGAAGAAAAAGCTTTAGATGAAGCGATAAGGAAGTATGAACACGAAAATGTTAATTTAGAGGAGTATTTTAAGGATACTAGTACAGGAAGTACAGCAACGCCACCACCTGTAACAGGCGGAGGCAGTTCTTCTTCTAATAATAATAACAACAATAATTCTGGTGGTGGTACATCAAATTCAAAAGGATTTATAAGACCAGTTAATGCGCCTATAAGTTCTCATTATGGTTATAGAATACACCCAGTAACAGGAGAAAAGAAACATCATAATGGAACTGATTATGCGGCTTCAACAGGAACACCAATAAAGGCAATAGCAAGTGGAACAGTTACGACAGCAGGTTGGCATAATGCATTTGGTAATATGGTAATAGTTGACCATGGAAATGGATATACAAGTTTGTATGCGCATGCTAGTTCGTTAAATGTAAGAGCTGGACAAACTATAAGCCAAGGACAAGTTGTTTCTTATGTGGGGTCGACAGGGCTAAGCACAGGACCACACTTGCATTTAGAAATGAGATATAATGGATCGCTTGTTAATCCTGAAAGTTATATAGGATAATTAGACTAACATAGTTCTTTATAAAGATATAGGTATTTATCTTAAAAAAGATATAATATTGAAAATTATGATATCTAAATATTAAAAGGCTTATTTATTTTCTATAAGCCTATTTTCTTTTGCTAGATTTTAAATTGAATATATGCTAATATAATAACAAAATAAATTACTAATAAATAAAGTAATTGATAAGATAGGAGTAAAAATGAATATTAATAAAAACTCATTACTAGCAGATGTAGAGTATGAAGACTATGATAAAAATATGGCTATTTTAGACAAATCAGAATTAATTGATTTAGGTCTTATGAAATCTTGCTGCAAAACAAAGAAAAAAAATAAATATCCTATAACATTAAAAAAATAATTTTTTGAATTTTAAAATATTTAAAAATTAATAAATAAAAAGATAGTAGCTGTAAGCCACTATCTTTTTTTGTTTGCAAATTCTATATTTACTTTACGTCTATTTAATTTTTTACCAATACATTTATCCATTATAGAATCAATAGCAGAACTATTTATATTAGCAAAACAGAAGTTTTCCATTATGTTAATATCTCCTATGCTCTTAGCAGGAACTCTTGCAGTATCAGCTAAGAATTTAACTAATGCTTTAGGTGTTAAGCCATCTCTTTTACCAACTGATATAAATACTCTTTTTTCATTTTCATCAGATACAGGAGCTGATGCAGCATTTAAGTTACCTTTTGAATAATCAACATCAAGTTGTTTACTAAATGCCATTTTAACAAGAGCTTTAGCAATTACAGTTGGATCATAATTGTCTAATAATGTGTCAAGGATTGGTGCATATTTTTCAAAATCATTTTCAAGAATAACATTTTCAATATCCTTAGTTACATTTTTAAACTTACTTTCAAAAATTTCTTTTGGAGTAGGTACAGTTTCTAATTTAATATCACTCTTAGTATGTTTCATTATTTGCTTTAAGAATCCAAACTCTTTTGGAGTAACAAGTGAGTAAGCAGTCCCTTCTCTATTTGCTCTACCAGTTCTACCAATTCTATGAACATAACTTTCAATATCTTGTGGTAAATCATAGTTGAAAACATGAGAAACTCTTTCAACATCTATACCTCTAGCAGCAACATCAGTAGCTACAAGATAATCTAAGTTTCCATCTTTGAATTTTTTTAAAGTAAGAGATCTATGTTTTTGAGTCATATCTCCGTGCATACCTTCAACACTATATCCTCTAGCTTGCATTGAATCAACTACTTCATCAACACCTTTTTTAGTTTTACAGAAGATTATAGCAGCTGTAGGTGTATCAAAATCTATTACTCTACATAATGTTTCAAATCTATCTCTATGTTTAATTTGGAAATACTTTTGAGTGATTTTTGATACTGTTAATGAAGTTTTCTTTATAGCTACATGTTTAGTATCTTCTTTCATATATCTTTTTGCTAGATTTTTAATTTGTGCTGGCATTGTAGCAGAGAATAAAAGTGTTTGTCTATCTGTTTTAAGAGATTTTACAATTTCTTCTAAATCATCTATGAATCCCATATTTAACATTTCATCAGCTTCATCAAGAACTAAGAAGTCTATATCAGATAATATTAAACTCTTACGTCTTATATGATCAAGGACTCTTCCTGGTGTACCTACAACAACATCAACACCTTGACGAAGACCTTTTAATTGTCTATCTATAGGTTGCCCACCATATATAGGTAGAACTGTAAGTCTATCATGCTTACCTAACTTATGAAGTTCATCATTAACTTGTATAGCAAGTTCTCTAGTAGGTGCAAGTATTAATGCTTTAGGATTTTTCTTTTTATTTTTTGATATTTCGATATTATTAATTAAAGCACAACCAAAGGCCGCTGTTTTACCAGTTCCAGTCTGTGCTTGACCGATAATGTCAAAGCCTTCTAGTGCGATAGGAATACTCTCAGCTTGTATTTGAGATGGAGTTTCAAACCCCATATCTGCGATTGACTCTAGTAAAGTTTCCTTTAACCCTAAGTCTGTAAATTTTAAATTGCTCATTCAATTTCCTCTTTCTTATATAAATTTATTATTTATTGCGTATTAATTTTCAAACAAGGCTAATAATAACATAGTATTATAATATAAGCAAATGAATATTATGTTATTGTCAGATAAAGAAGATTGCTTTTTATAGCAATATTTTCTAGTAAAAAAAGTTTTAAATAAATAATTTATTAAAAAAAATATTAGACTATTTAGAGAAGCGATATATAATTATGTAGGAAATCTAAAAAAATATACATTTTATCCTATCTTATTATTATAAGAATTTGTAGTAACTTTTATGAGTAGATTTATACTAACTTATAAAGAGGTCAATTTTATCTATTAATTGGTTCAAATTTCAAATAAAACTTTATATTAATTTTGTTGGAATAATTGTAAAGTTTATTAACTGAAAATAAATAATTGAAAAAAAAAGACATAATATGTTATAATGGCATGGTTAATAGTTATTTTCAAATATTTTAAATTGATTTTGTTAAATAATTACTATTTAATTAGGAGGAATATATAAAATGGAAGCTAAAATGCAAAAAATAGACACTAACGTTGTTGAATTAGAAATAAAAGTAGAAGCTAAAAAGTTCGATGAGGCTTTAGAAAAGGCTTTTAGAAAGAATGCAAAGAATTTCAATATCCCAGGATTCAGAAAAGGTAAAGTTACATTAAGCGTTGTTAAAAAATTCTATGGAATAGAAGTATTATATAATGATGCAATAGAAATATGTATTGATGGATCATACAGCGAAGCTTTAGCAGCAAATGAGGTTAATCCTGTAGATTACCCAGCTGTAGAAGTTGTAGAGGTTGGAGAAGGAAAAGATTTAGTATACAAAGCTAAAGTAACAGTAATGCCTGAAGTTAAACTTGGAGATTACAAAGGTGTAGAAGTTGAAGCACCTAAAAAAGAAAACATAGAAAATATGGTTGAAAGAGAACTTAAAAATCTACAAGAAAAAAATTCAAGAGTCGAAGAAAAAACTGAAGGAACAGTAGAAAAAAGCAATATTGCAGTTATAGATTTTAAAGGATTTATAGATGGAGTTGCATTTGAAGGTGGAGAAGGAAATGATTATCCTTTAGAAATTGGATCAGGAAGCTTCATAGGAGATTTCGAAGACCAATTAGTAGGATTAGCTAAAGGGGAAAAGAAAGATGTTGTTGTAACATTCCCAGCTGAATATGGAAAAGAAGAACTAAACGGAAAAGAAGCTAAATTCGAAGTAACAGTTAATAGAATTGATGTTAAAGAAGTACCAGCTTTAGATGATGAATTTGCATCAGAAGCTTCAGAATTTGAAACATTAGCTGATTTAAAAGCTGATTTAACTAAAAAAGCAGAAGAAATGAGCGCTTCAAGAGTTGATTCTGAAATCAAAGAAGCTATTATCAATAAAGTCGTTGATAATGCTACAATAGATATGCCAGCTGTAATGGTAGAAAAAGAAACTGATGTAATGATCAAGAACTTAGAGCAAAGATTAGTACAACAAGGCTTAAACTTAGCTCAATACTATGAATTAACAGGAAGCAGCGAAGACAAAATGAGAGAATACATGAAAGAAAACGCTGAAAGAAAAGTTAAAACAGATTTAGTATTATCAGAAATTACTAAAGTTGAAAAAGTAGAAGTTTCAGAAGATGAATTAAAAGAAAAAGCATTAGAAGTTGCTAAAATGTATGCTGCAGAAGCAGATAAAATAGCAGAAATGCTTATGGCTACACAAAAAGCAGCATTAGAAGCAGATTTATTAAGAAGTAAAACTGTTGATTTATTAGTTGATGCAGCAAAAGTTGTAGAAAAATAAAATTTAGATTAGTTATATTGATTGCCAGAAATGAATTTCTGGCAATTATTTTAATATTTTAATTAACAAAGGAAGGAAAATTCTATATAATTAAACTATAAAATAGTCATATAGCTTAATTATATAGAATTTTATAAATTTAAGTTATTATTTTTAGGAGGGAATTGTATGAGTTTAGTACCAATGGTAGTTGAACAAACAAGTAGAGGGGAAAGAAGTTACGATATATTTTCAAGACTTTTAAAGGATAGAATAATAATGCTAAGTGGTGAAGTTAATGATGTTACAGCAAATTTAGTTGTTGCACAATTACTTTTCTTAGAGAGTGAGGACCCAGATAAAGATATATATCTTTACATAAACTCACCAGGAGGATCAATCACAGCAGGAATGGCAATGTATGATACTATGCAATATATTAAATGTGACGTATCAACAATATGTATAGGAATGGCAGCATCTATGGGAGCATTCTTATTATCATCTGGTGCAAAAGGTAAGAGATT
>JBOFRC010000194.1:0-1821 GCA_051650825.1 Sarcina sp.
AATTTCTGACTTAGAATAAATATGTTTTGATATTTCTCTTATATTTTCCTCTTCATTTATGTATCTAAAATAAATTCTTACGCTATCATCAATAAAAAAATATGAACCAAATGACCATCTTCCGCCACAACATACACTACACATTTTTTCAATAACAATTCTTACAGCACTACTATCTGTACCACTTAAAAGTTTTCCTCTTTTTATGACCTCTGCCGCTATAAACTCTTCTATTGCAACTCTAAATTGTTCTAAAATCATATATTTTAATCTCCTATATTTTTTTACTACTCTATCTTAAAATTTCATACTTTTACTTTTTACTTACTTATCTATTATGTTATTATAACTAAATAAATTCAAGAAAATATTATAAAAAAGTTAAAATTTCCTTATTTCAACAATTTCTTAAAACTATATTATAACAAAAAAAATCCATATCACAATAAATTTTAAATGTGATACAGATCTTTAATAAATTAAAACTTTAAAACATAATTATAGTACATAATTCACCCAAATTATTACATATACTATAATACTCATTTAATATGGACATATTAATTTAAAGTTTTTTAAAATTAACTTTATGATATATAAAATAATTTAGTTCACCTAACTAAATTATTAAAAATATTCACAATGTATTTTTTCTTTTGCTACGCCAAGTTCTAATAACGTAGTTTCAATCATTTGTGCAAAATTTTTACTTCCACAAAAATAAAAACTTGCATCTAATGGTAAATGTTCAACTATCCATTCTTTAGTGATTCTTCCTTCATAATCAAAATCACGCATTTTTCTTTCACCTTCTAAGGGTCTTGTAAAGAAAATATCTACTTTCGTTTTAGGAAGCTTATCATACGCCTTTATTTCATCAATAAAACAGTCATTTTCTCTATGTCTTAAGGAATACACAAAGTGAATATTTGCACTCCCTTGTATGTCTTGTAACATTGAATATACTGGAGTAACACCAATTCCAGCTCCTAATAATACAATTTTTTCATCTAAATGTTCTTTCTCTAATGCGAATTTACCTTTTGGCATTGTTACTAAGATTTCATCACCTTCATGTAAATAATCTTTTATATAATTAGTCATTCTTCCATCTTCAACAACTTTTATAGTTAATATGTAAAACTCATTATTAGGAATTGATGATATACTATAAAGCCTAACAAGACTAGCTATCTCTTTATTTTCAGTTTTCATTTTAATTCCTATAAATTGTCCTGCCTTATGTTTATAGACTTTTGAACCATCAATAGGTTTTAAATATATTGATATAATGTTTTTTGTTTCAAAAACTTTTTTATATACTGTAAAATCCTTAAAGCCTTGCCATTCTCCTGAATTTAAATCATTCATGTAAAATCACCTCATTTAAAATTTAGTCATTGAATAAATGATATCAATTTTCAATAAATTTTAATATGAGTCAAATCACATTTTTTAAAATTATTATATTAACTCCTCTAATAATTTTTTATTTAATATAATAATTTCTTTAGCCTGCAATTTTATTATTCCTTGTTTTTCAAAAGAAGCTAATTTTCTACTAAGAGTTTCTCTAGCAATACCACAAAAACTAGCCATCTCCTCTCTATTTATAGGTGGCTTTATTATTATATTACCACATAAAATTTCTCCATACTTTTCAGAAAATTCTAAAAGAGTTAATGCAATTCTAACATCTGGGCTATTAGAAAATAAATTACTTGCAAGCTTTTGAACATTTAAAAGTTTTTTATTTACCCCATCTAATAATCCTATAGCTATTTCTATATTGGTATGTACAAGCGTATCTAGTTCTTTTTT
>JBOFRC010000195.1:0-2110 GCA_051650825.1 Sarcina sp.
TGAGAAGATCATAGCATACCATACTCCATAAGCTCCCATTAGAGCAGTTAATAGATATAATCCGATTAAAATTAGAATAACCCCTCTTTCTAAACAAATTATATTTGAAATTATCGGCAAGTTTATGGACTGGAATAAAGTTATGTCAATAAGATTCCCTGATAAGAATATATAAGCTACATTTGAAGCATTTAATGCTATGAATGTAAGATTTATTATAACGACATTATCTGTGAATACTCTGATGAAGTCTTTTCCAAATAATAAACATGCTATAAGGAAAATTACTGAAATCACAACATTCATAATTACACCATAGCGATATATTTTATAGATGTTTTTATATTCTTTTGCACCGAAATAATAGCTTATTAATGGTTGAATACCATTAGCTACACCCATTAGTGCATAATAACTTATAGAAAGAATATAGTTTATTATTCCATAAGTTGTCATACCATTCTCACCAAAGGCCTTTTGAATAAATCCATTACTAAAGAAGATTATCAATGAATATGAAATTGAAATAAAAAATGTAGGTAATCCTATATTAATTATTTTGCGAAGATCCTTAAAATTGAAAGTTACTTTACCAAATGAAAGTTGTCCTCTCTTTAATAAGAAAAATAGAAGTTGAGCTATAGTTGCGATAGATTGTCCTATACCAGCAGAAATAGCAACAGCTTCAAGTCCCATATGCAATTCAAAAATAAGTATATACTCTAGGACTAAAGTTATAACAGCAGCACTAATCATTATATACATTGATAGATGAGGTGCTTTATCGTTTCTTAGAAAAGTTCCAAGAATACCTTCTAAAACTATAGGAATTATAAAAATAGTGTAATAAAAAATATAGTTATAGACAGTGTGATATAAGAGAGGAGTAGCACCAAGAAAAGTAGTTATTTGATGCATAAAAATAAGACTTAAACCACCGAATATGAGACTTATAAATAATGCGGCATAAACAGATTGTCTAAAAACATTATTTGCTCTAGCTAAATTGTTTTTCCCAATGTTATTTGATGCTATATTTGCAGCACCCATAGAAAAAATTGTACTAAAGGCATTAATAATCATAGTAAATGGAGTAGCTATAACTATTGCTGCAAGACCATTTGCACCAATACCTTTACTTATGAAAATACCTGTTATTACAATATAAACTCCTACTATCAGCATCCCGAATGATGAGGAGATAGAATATTTGCAAAACTCTTTGAACATAGTAATGTAAACCTCCAATTTTCTCATTAGTTAAAATAAAATAGTTTTATTATCATAGTTAATGTTTCTAAATTATACTATATAAACTAACATAAGTAAGCTTTACTAAGTGAAAATATAATTAAAAGAAAAAATTACAAAAAAAAGACCTAGGCTTCCGTTACCTAGGTCTACTTGGTGAAAAGAAACATACCTCGGAATCAGTGTAAGGGGGACGAATCCCGAGGATGTTCAATTTAAGGGGTAAAATTAAATTAGTGTTTTAGCTACGTTACAATTATAATATAAACTAGTAATATGTCAGTTTTGTGACAAATTTTAAAAGTTTGTTAATGAAATTTATAGAAAAGTATCTAAAATATATTGTCTTTTACGTGATGTTGTAAATCACTAAATTTCTAAGTTTTTTTGGTCAAATTTAGATGAATTCTTCTAAACGTTCTATATCTTTTATGAAAATTTCTTTTCTATTATATTCGATAAGTCCTTCATTTTTCATTTTTATAAGTTCACGAGATAAAGAAGGTCTTCTAACACCTAATTTTTCTGCCCATTCTTTTTTTGTCATATGTGTTGTTATAGTAGTATTCTGAGTTTGGTTGTATTTTGTAACTAAGAAATGAGAAATCATTTCTCTTAAAGAATTCATACTTACTTGCTTTAATTTAGAATTTAAAATAAGAGCTTTATTAGAAAACATTCTTAAAAGTTCTTTTAAAAACGCAACATTTGTTATACATAATTCAAATATATAATCTCTTTTTATATGCATTACTATACAATCAGTTTTAGCAACCACAGACATAGGATATTGATGTCTATCACCAAATAACAATGCTTCCCCAAAGCAGTTTCCAGTTTCGAATGATGAAACTATTAA
>JBOFRC010000196.1:0-3221 GCA_051650825.1 Sarcina sp.
GATATTGTAAATTAAAAATTTAATATTTAAAAGTTTTATATTATTTTAGAACCTAATTTGAAATGTTGTTATGTTTTCCTCTAACTTGTTTTTAGTTTAGCATTTTATTTAAATAAACACATTTTAAAACGTTTACACAGTTATTACAAAAAATTAAAGAAAGCAAAAATGAGTAATAAGTATATTACAATAATTTAACAGTTTTATTCTTAATAACTTATCATGATAAAATTTGTATGATTATTTAATAAAAGGCCTCTAATAGTATAACACATTAAGTGGTAAATTCAATAATAATATGTATATATACTTTTTTTTTATAAATTGCGAAATTATATTATATATATATTAAACATTGTGAAGTTTAAAAGGCTTTTATAGATCGATTTATAAAATATGGGGTACAAAAATCATTTCTAAAGAAGTTGAAATTTGTAATAATTGATAAATTTTATTAATTATAAAATCTTAGAAAGTAAATTTTTTGTAAGAAAAACTCAAATTTCATTTAATATTTAATTTATTTGATAGATAAAATTTTTAAGTAAATAAATAAAGTAAAAGAAAATTTTACTAAGAGAAGTAGTAATAAATAAATTTACAAACTAGATACAATATTTTAATTTACTTATTATCTTATTTAATATAAAATTATTGTTATACGATAAATTTATATTAAATTTTAATGAGGGGATAAGTGTATGAAGAGTTGTTTAAGGTGGATGTTAGTTATTTTAGCAGTCATACTTATTTTTTTAAAATATTTATATAGAGGGAATGTAGATTTTAGTATGGTAATGTTTTTAGCAATAACATTATTTCCTCTACTTATAATAGCAAATTTTATTCAAATCTTTTTTAGTGGAACTCAAAATGTAGGATTACGAGTTTTTAGTGTTTTCATAGCTTTAGGTTTAGGTTTCGTAACAACTTTTATTATGGTATTTGCATACTGTTGGGATTTTGAAGATATTATTAAGGAAGAAAAATATCAAAGATATGATATTTCAAAAGATATAACTTTAGAGTTTGAAATTGTAGAAGCCATAAGATCTAAAAATAAGAATGTAACATTTTTTGTGAAAGATAAAGATGAGAAAATTAAAATAGCTACTTTTGATACAAAATTAGATTTGAATATAAAATTTGATAAACTAAAAACTATAGGAGAACATGATTTATACATTATAAAATATGAGCATTGTTATGATGTTAAAGATAGTAAATATAGAGAGGCTATTTTTCCTTTAATAATTAATAAGGAAGGACAAGTACCGTATATAAAGAATAATGAAATCTTTGAAAATTATGGTTTAATGTCCGAGTTTAATATGCTGAGATATTTAGAAGATGATAAATTAAAGCAGGATATTTGCTTAGATCAAATAGAGAATTTTACATCTGTAGAGTTTTTTGCATATGCTTGTAATAATTTATTTGAAAACAAAGAAATGCAAGAGATGATTTTAAAAAATATATCTACAAATCTAGCAAATGGAAAAATTCCTATAGAAGAATTTAAATATGAATTTTCAAAGGAAATTTTAACGGCATATAATAGTGAGCTAAGTTAAGCTTTAATTCAGGAGAAGTAAGGCTAAGATAAAGGTATCTAAGGGTATATGTTTTTATTACTTCTGTTTATAGAATAAGGGATAGTAAAATATTGGTTATTAGATAAATTAAGAATTGATATTATGAATAAAGTAAAATACAAATGACTCTATCAATATCTATGATAGAGTCATTTTGTGATTTTATGAATTGAATTTTTATAATAATTTAGAGTAAAACCAATTTAACTTTATATAATATAGTATCAATATTTAAAATAAAATTTTAAACATCTGAAATTTTATATTTTTTACTTTCTCTAAGCATAAGAGCTCCTCCAAAAAGAGCTGATAATACATTAGATAAAGGTAAAACTATCCATATTCCCATTATGCCAAGATGGAATGTATATGGCAATAGATATAAAAATGGCATAAAGAAGAAGACTCTTCTAAATAATGATAGTATAATAGACTCTTTAGCTTTTCCAATAGCTCTATAATAAGAGATGGACATAAAATATACACCTAGAAGAGGGCTACCTAGTAAGGCTATAATAAGGATTTTTCCAGCATAATCAATTATAGATGTATTGCTAGTGAACATTTGTACTAAATCTTTAGAGAAAATAATCATTAGTATTGTAGCAACAATACCAAGAGAACTTGTATAAATAATTCCCCATTTAACTGCATCACGAACTCTTTTTTTATTTTTAGCACCAAAATTGAATCCGAGAAGTGGACCAGCACCTCTTGAGAAACCAGCAATAGAAATTTGTATAAAGGAAGTAAGTTTATATACTATTCCATAAACAGCTATTACAGCATTGCCACCAAAAGCGTATAAATCCCTATTCAAAAGCATTATTGCTATACTTCCAGCAAATTGATTTAAAAATGTTGAAAATCCTATAGGAAGAGCTTCCTTAAGTAATTTAAAGTTATATTTTATATACTTAACTTTTATTTTTAAGAAAGATTTAAATTTGAAATAATAAAGTACATATAGAAAATTAATTATTTTAGATATTGTAGTTGCAAGACCAGCACCTAAAACACCCCAATGTAAAATTACTATAAATAGCACATCTAAAAGTATATTTGAGATAATACTAATAAGGCTTCCTCTCATAGAGTAGTGAGTATCTCCTTGAGCTCTCATTACATTATTAGATGCTATGCAAAATGGATAAAAGATAACTCCTAAAAACATCATTCTTGCATAAGTTGTAGCATAGGGAATAACTTTAGTTTCAGCACCAAATAATCTTACTATAGGTGTTGTAAAACTAAGACCAAGTATAAGAAGGATAAGGGCTGATGTGCCGATAAAGGCTATAAGTGTACCGACTGAGTTTTCACTAGATTCAAAATCTTTAGCACCGAGTGCTCTTGAGATAAATGATCCAAAACCAGCAGCAAAAAGTAATGATATTGATAGGATAATCATTTGTATAGGAAGATAAATAGAAATTGCAGCAATTCCAAGCGTCCCAACATATCGACCGATAAAAATGGTATCTATAATATTATAAATAACTGTGGAAAGGGAAGAAATAGCAGAGGGGGTACAAATTTTAAGTACGGCCTCTGGCATGGACATGCTTGATAAAACTTCCTTTCGTGATAATTTTACTTTGCTCATATTAAAATTCCTCTTTTGTT
>JBOFRC010000197.1:0-79381 GCA_051650825.1 Sarcina sp.
TATAGCAAAGCCATAACGTTTATAATACATCTAGTAATAAATTAACTTTTATAAATTAATCTTCATACATATATTTTCTTGTCATTGGAATATCATTGTTTATTCCTTTTGTGAATAACATTTGATGAATATCTATTCCACCATAATGGAATGCAGCTGCACATGAATTTAAGTACATTCTCCACATTCTTAAGAATCTCTCATCAAACATTTCTTTCTCTTTATCTATATTAGCTTCGAATCCTACAATCCAGTGCATAAGAGTTTTCATGTAATGAAGTCTTAAGCTTTCTACGTCTTGTGTAAAGAACCCATGTTCTGCTGCTATATATAATTCTTCTCTTACAGTCGGAACATATCCACCTGGGAATATGTAAGTTGTAATCCATTTGTTTCCTTCAGTTTCTACTAAGTTTGTTATGTTGTGTAGTAAGAATACTCCACCTTCTTTAAGAACTGAATCTATGTTATCAAAGTATAAGCCTAAGTTTGAAGCTCCAACGTGTTCAGCCATACCAACACTTACAACTCTATCAAACTCTAAACCACTCTTAGATAAATCTCTATAATCCATTATTTTAACTTCTAATAAATCTTCAAGACCTTCTTCTTTGATTCTTTCGTTAGCTTTTTTGCATTGCTCTTCACTTAAAGTAATACCAACACCTTTAACTTTGTAAAGTTTAGCTGCTTCAATTAAAAGGTATCCCCATCCGCAACCAATATCAAGAAGTGTTTGACCTTCTTTAAGGTTTAATTTTTTTAATATGTGATGAATTTTATTCATTTGTGCTTGATATAATGTATCATCTTCATTTTTGAAGTATCCACATGAGTAACTCATTGTTTCATCAAGCCATAATTGATAAAAATCATTTCCGATATCATAGTGATATGCTATGTTTTCTTTAGCCTTAGCCTTAGCAGCAGCTTTAACAATTCCAACAACTTTTAAAAGTTTACTTTCGTTGAAGAAACTGCTTTTATTTCTCATCATACTTTCTACAGCTTCTTGGATGTTACCTTCTATATCGATATCACCATCCATGTAAGCTTCTCCTAACGCTAAGCTAGCATCAGCTAATAAATCCCTTTTACTTGGGAATTTATTTATTACTATTCTAAACTCTGATTCACCTTCACCAATTAAAACTTCTTCGCCATCCCAGAATTTTAATGTGAAAGGTCTATCACTTAAGTTTTTAGTAAATTTTTTTACTAACATTTTATCTAATGCCATGTAATTCACCTCATCAATTTCTTTTGTTTTCTCTAGGTATTAATTATGTTAATATTCTATTCATAATTTCTATTATACTCTTATTTGCAATTATTTCTTAATTTATATATTTGCGATAAAACTCTTTTTTTAGTATTTATGATAAAATAACTCTAGTTTTCTAAAATTTTCTTACATTTAAGATGATATATGATGTTTTTTCAATAAATAAACTCTTTTATTGATTTTTTTTTAGATATCTAAAGCTTTTTTTAGATATTAATTATAAATATGCCATATTTTTTTATCTTTACTCATTTTTAAATTAAATTTAATCTCTAATACCTATCAATTAATAGATAATTTACTATATGAAGGAGCTCTATAAACTTCTATTTCTCTAGCAAAGCTTTGTGGTGGTATTGAAAATGTCATCGCTTTTGAAAATTCTATATAAACTCTATCACCACTTTTTATTTTATTAATTTTAACTTCTTTATCTATTGAGTTTATTTTTGTATCATCAGATACAAGTGCTATTATTTTATCTTTTTTTATAATCCCTCCTTTTATGTAGCCATCCACTAAAATTCTGTATTCACCCTCGTCAATATTTTTTTCTACGCTTTCAACCACTCCTAAAAATATAGGATATCTAGCTTCTTCCATAGCTTTTACACTCCCCCCTAAATTAAAAAGCATAAAAAAAAGACTTAAAACAACTAAAAAAATTTTCACTACAATTCCTCATTTACAAATTTAATGTTAACTTACATATATTTTTTATTATGCCTTTTTTTAAAGTATTTACTCATTTTTTTAGTATTAAATTTAAATCTATTTTTTAAATATATCTAGTAGCAAATATTTTAAGCTATTCTCTTTTATAAAAAACAATAAAATACATACTACTAGATAAACCTTAGGCTATTATTTGCTTAACAACTTAATTATAAAAGATTTGGCTATTCTCCTAAATAAAGCTCAACTAGCATAGCTTTTCTAATATCTCTAGCTTCATTTTTATATCCTAGAGCTTTAATAATTTCATATGAAAACTCTAAAGCTGTAGCAGGTCCTCTACTTGTTATAATATTATCACTTACAACAACTATCTCTTCTTTATAATTAACATTTCCAAGTTGTTCCTTATAATCAGGATAAGATGTAACTTCTTTTCCCTCTATAACACCAGCCCTTGCTAAAGCTATTGGCCCAGCACATATTGATGCAATAATTTTTTTATTACCATTAAAATATTTTATTATTTCTATTACTTTATCATTTTCCTTTAAATTCTTAGCTCCAGGCATTCCACCAGGAATAACTAAAACATCATAATTTTTATAATCACAATTTTTTAAAGTCAAATCTGCTTCAATTTTTATCCCGTGAGAGCTTACAACAGTTTCTTCATTTAAGCTACATAAATCACATGTAACTTTAGCTCTCATACATACATCTTTAACAGACAATGCCTCTATAGTTTCAAACCCTTGTGCTAACATAATTAATACTTTCTTCATACGATTTATTTATTACTTAAAATTTTTCAAGTAATATCCTCCTTTCTTTTATTTATATCCAAATATTAAATATTAAAAATCCATTACATCAAAAAAAATTCAGATGAAAAATATACTTTCATCTGAATTAAATTTGCATTTATTTAATAGCTACATCTTTTACAAAATCTTCTAGAACAATAAGCATAATGCTACTTCCTCTACCAGCTCTATTCTGTAATTTCATATCTGCTATTTCAATTTCTACTCTTTGCTTTTCTTTTGATGTAAGTATTATCTTTTTATAATTAGAATATTCTTTATCTGAATTATCTATACTTACTGTACTTATACACTTAGCAAAAATGACTTCATCATCTTTAAGACTTATAGCTGCAACCCCTGTTGCATTTCTACCCATAATACTGATATCATTAGCATCAAATTTGATTCCCATACCTTTTTTAGTTACCATAATCACTCTTGCATGCTCTGAATCATTAATATCAGCAGAAACTAATCTGTCATCATCTGACTTAAATTTTATAGCTAGACTACTACCTAGTCTATCCGCAAAATCAACAAGTCTAGTTCTCTTAGCTATTCCATTTTTAGTATATAAGTATACATAAGCCTCATCTCTATTATAACACTCATCATTAAGAGAGAATATAGAAACAACCTCTTCCCCCTTAGAAAAACCATCAACTAAATCTAAAATATTAATTTCGTCTTTTCCTTGGACAAATACAGATTTAAATTTATAAGTATTCCCTAAGTTAGTGAATACTACTATCTCTTCATTTGAATTTGTCGCAGTCTTCATATACACATCATTTGAATATTTATTATAAACTTTGATATTACCTTTTTTATTAATACCTATTGTAAATTCTGCGTATTCAAACTCTTCGACTTCTATTACATCTATAATTTTGTTAGAGCCACTTAATGTACACAGTTCATCACCTAAAATATTTCTGTCTACAGCTTCAAGTCTTGGTTCTTCTACTATAGCTTCTATTCCATTTTCAGTTACTATTTTTAAGAATTTCGCCTCTCTCTCTAAGTCTTCTAAAAATACTTTAGCAAGAGTATCCTCATTTTTTAACTTTATAGCAACAAGTTTTGTATAATTACTTACAAGTTTATCTAAAGTAGTTTTCTTTATAAGCCCTTTAGAAGTTATAAATTTAAAAACTTTTGATTCATTAAATCTATCTAACGATTCTACAGATATAATTCTTTCATTCTCAATATTAAAAGTTTTTATCAATTCGTCAAGCCTTTCACCTTTATCTCTCCACTTAGCCTCATTAACATCAAAACTACGAAGTTTATACATATTTCCTTGGTCTGTGAAAATAGCAAGAGTATGCTTAGTATTACTCTCTACTAGATGTTTTAAGAAATCGCCTTCTCTATAATCTATATCATTCTCATCAGAATTTAATCTCTTATAAGTTTTAGTAGGTAATCTTTTTATAAACCCATCATTAGATATAGTTACCATAACATCTTCTGCTATTATAAGTTCTTCGACCTCTATTTTTGCCTCACTATCATCTTCAACTATGCTAGTTCTTCTAGGGTCACCATGTTCTGTCATTACGTCTGTAAGTTCATCTTTTATTACTTTAAGTAATGTTTTTTCATCTGATAATATCTTTTTTAAAGCTTTAATTTTCTTAGCTAATTCTTTGTATTCTTTCTTAAATACATCTATTTCAAGACCTGTAAGTCTATATAGCATAAGTTCTAATATAGCATCAGCCTGTAATTCAGTAAAACCAAATTTTCCAATAATATTTATATGTGCATCTTTTTTAGATTTAGATGCTCTTATTACGGCTATAACTTCATCTACTATATCTATAAGCTTTATAAATCCCTCAACAATATGAAATCTTTTTTCTGCAACTTCAAGTTCTTTTTTTGTTCTTCTTGTTATAACATCTTTTTGATGATTAACATAATGTGAAATTATAGTTTTAAGTCCCATTGTTTCTGGCTTACCCTGTGCAAGAGCAACCATATTAAAACTTATATTCCCCTGAAGGTCTGTCTTCTTGAATAAATATTTTAAAACCTTATCTACAGTATTTTCATCTGTTGCTTTTTTAAATTCTATGACTGCTCTTATTCCCGTTCTATCAGACTCATCTCTTATATCTGTTATAGAATCAAGAATTTTTGAATGTTTTTTATCAGCAGTCATATCTGATATAGTCTGTAAAATTTTAGCTTTATTTTTTCTATAAGGAAACTCTGTAATAACTATACCAAATCTATCATTCTCAAGAGTTTCTATATCAGCTTTAGCTCTTAACGTAACCTTACCTTCTCCAGTTTCATAGGCTGCCTTCAAAGAATTTTTCCCTATAAGAACTCCACCTGTAGGAAGATCTGGTCCTTTTATATATGACATAAGTTCATCAGTTGTTATATCATTATTATCAATATACGCAAGAGTACCATTTATAACCTCAATTAAATTATGCGGTGGAATATTAGTTGCAAGACCAACAGCTATTCCAAATGCACCATTAACTAAAAGATTTGGATATTTTGCTGGTAAAACTTTTGGTTCCATTTCAGAGTCTGAATAGTTTGGAACCATATCTACTACATCTTTATCTATATCCTTAAGTAATTTCATAGCCATTTGTGAAAGCCTTGCTTCAGTATATCTCATTGCTGCTGCATTATCTCCATCAATTGATCCCCAGTTCAAATTTGTTATCGCAAAGGTTTTTTATCCTCTACTTCTTATAGTTTCTTTTCCTATAAGTTCAGCATATCTTTTCATCTGTTCTAGATGTTGGAGCCTCGTGGAAATATTATATTCTGTAATATTACAGTTTCAATTTCTATGCGTTGCGGCTGGCAATACTTTTAAATTATGCCTTCACCTCTGATTAGGAATTTCACCCTTCCAGATTTTTTCTCCAATAATAATTCTAAATTTCCCAACTTAGAACGGCAACTTTAATTATTTAAATTAAACTCTACCATGACCATCAATTAATGGGTTTCTTGTACTAAAATTTTGAGCTAATATAACCATTGCATCATATACAGAAGTATCTCCATGTGGATGATATTTACCAAGTATATCCCCGACTATTCTAGCTGACTTATAATATGGTCTATCTGGAAATGCTTTAAGCATGTAAGCACCATACATAATCCTTCTATGAACAGGTTTTAAACCATCTCTTACATCAGGCAGTGCTCTTTCTTTTGCCACTTCTACTGCATAAGGGATATAGTTATCTGGCATAACTTCCTCAATAGGAGCAACTATTATGTTATTGTCTTTTGGTACAATAAACTTTTTCTTTACCATATATTTTCCTCCTAAAACTCACCATGTTTGTACATATATTTTTTTCTTGGTTCAACAACATCTCCCATAAGAAGAGATACCATTTTTTCAGCCTTTGCAGCATCATCTATTGTAACTTGTATTAAAGTTCTAGTTTCTGGATTTAGTGTAGTTTCCCAAAGCTGATCTGGATTCATTTCTCCAAGTCCTTTAAATCTTTGAATTAAAGAACCTTTACCAACTTTCTTTTTAACTCCATCTAGTTCATCCTCTGTATATGCATACATAATAACTGGATTCTTACCTGTCTTATACACCTTATAAAGTGGTGGCTGTGCAAGATATAAATGTCCTGCTGCTATAAGAGGTCTCATATATCTATAAATATAAGTCATCCATAAAGTTCTAATATGATAACCATCAACATCGGCATCACTCATAATTATAATTTTATCGTATTTTAAATCAGCTGATTTATAGTTATCTAATGTACCAGTTCCAACCGCTGTATTAAATATCTTCAACTCTTCTGATGCTAAAACATTCTCTAGCTTTTGCTTTTCTGTATTCATTATTTTACCCTTAGATGGCATAATTGTTTGGAATCTTCTATCTCTTGCTTGTTTTGCAGAACCTCCCGCTGAATCTCCCTCTACGACAATAAACTCATTAACATTTTTATCTTTTAAAGTACATACTGCTACTTTTCCAGCAAGAGGGGCTGTACCTTTTCCTATTTTTCTTTTTTCAGCTTCATTAATTTTTTTTATTTTATCTCTTCTAGCAGCTGCATCAAGAGCATTGTTTATAATCATAGTCGCAATAGTCTTATTATCTTCTATCCATTCTGAAAACTTAGTGTAGGCTAAATCATTCATCATAGTATATGCTTCATTATTACCAAGTTTTGTTTTAGTTTGTCCCTCAAATTCTGGATTAGTAATTTTGATTCTAACAATAGCTGTCATACCTTCTCTTATATCGTCACCTTCAAAATCTTTATCTTTCTCTTTGACTAACCCTAATTTTTTAGACCACTCTTTAAATGCTCTAGTCATTCCTGTCTTAAAACCAGTTTCATGAGTTCCTGCTTCAGTTGTAGGAATATTATTAACATAACTAGCTATATTTTCAGTAGTTGAGTCTGTAAACTGAAGACAAACTTCTCCATACATTTGAAGTCCATTAACTTCTCTTTCTCCTTCAAATAAAATAGGTTCTGGATGAAGAGGCGTTTTACTCTCATTTAAATATGCAATAAAATCTAAAAGTCCTTTTTCAGAATAATATTCTTTTTTAATCTCTTCATCTTTTCTTCTATCTATTAATTCAAGTCGCATCCCTTTATTTTGGAATGCAAGTTCTTGAAGTCTTTCATCTATATTATCAAACTTAAAATCATTAGTTGAAAATATTCCACTATCAGGTAAAAATGTAACTTTAGTTCCTGTTTGATTTGTTTTTCCTATAACTTCTAACTTTGTAACAGCTGTTCCTGGCATATCTTTTTTAAGCTCTTTATCATAGGCATATTCAAATCGTTGCTTATAAATCTGCCCATTTTGCTTAACCTCAACTTCAAGCCATTTAGAAAGTGCATTAACTACAGCTGCTCCAACTCCATGAAGTCCTCCTGATGTTTTGTAATTATCATTATTAAATTTCCCACCAGTATGTAGTTCTGTATATACCATTTCTACTCCAGTTTTCTTTTTAGTAGGATGCATTCCTGTTGGAATACCTCTCCCATCATCAACAACTGTAATACTCTTATCTTTATTCAAAATTACAGTTGCCTTTGTACCATATCCATTTGATATTTCATCTATAGCATTATCTAATATTTCCCATATACAGTGATGTAATCCCTTAGTCCCAGTAGAACCTATATACATTCCTGGTCTTACTCTTACTGGCTCTAGCTTCTCTAATGAAGTAAGAGACGTTACATCATACTCTTTTTTAATTTTCTTTGGCATCTAACTCCTCCACACTTACAAAATTTACTTTTTATACTTTTTTATTTTAATTCTTCTTCTACATCTTTATATATTTTTTCTAATTTCTCACATGCTAAATCTACCGTATTAGCATGGAATCTAGCTCTGAACTTAGCATTTTTACTTCCATGTACATATTTAGGATCATAATATTTTTCCATCATTTCCATAGCAACACTCTTATAATCTCCTGCTTTAACAAGATCTTTGTATCTATTTAAATTCTCTTCACTAGCATATTTTTTAATACCTTCAAGAGCTTCTAAAATTTCTTCGTCAACATTTTCAAATGATGTATATTCTTTAACTAATCTATCTGCCCTTGATTCTAAGTCTGCTGTTATGTAAACTCTTTCTCCACTTTGAAGAATACTCCATATATTATCAGGTATAATTACTTTATATATTCTCCTACTTTCTCCTTCTGTAAATACTAAATCACTTTTTCTTGTTTTCAGCTGATCGTACATTAATGTTTCAAATTTTTTCTGTGAATAAATTTCTCCAAGACCAACACCACCTAAAACTGATCCTCTGTGATTCGCTGCTCCTTCTAAATCTAAAACATCATATCGATCATCTTTTAACTTATAAAGCATTTCAGTTTTTCCAATACCCGTATTACCATATAATACTATAAATTTTACTTTTTTTGAATATTCTTCTAATTTTTCAACAACAAAAGCCCTATAAAATTTATATCCACCTCTAAGTTTATAGCAAGTTATACCAACTCCATTTAATAAACCATGAACACTTCCACTTCTCATTCCACCTCTAGCACAAAAAATAACTAGTTTTTTTCCATGATTTTTTCTTATGATCTCTTGAAATTTCTCAAAAATTTCTGGCAATCTTTTTGCCGCAAATTGCATTCCTAATTTTTTTGCAGCATCTGTAGATTCCCTAACATATGTAGTACCTACAATTTCTCTTTCTTTGTCTGTTAATATAGGTATATTAATAGCCCCTGTTATTGTTTCAGCTTCAAATTCACTTTCACTTCTAACATCAACTAAAATGTAATCATCCTCATGATCATGTATATCTGAATATTCTATTGTTCCAAACATTTTTGCACCACCTTCGTTACTAAATTTCAGTATAATTTTTTTTAAAATTATTGTCAAATAGCAAAAATTTTAAACTAAAATAAAATAGATGCTAAAAAGCATCTATTTTTACATTTCATATATTCCAAGTTGTCTAACATGTTTTGTATGTGACCACTCTTTATTATCTTTATTAACTATTCCTTGCATTGTTATAGGAACCCAAGTTAAAACGTAAATAGCTGAACCAAGATATCTTATAACTTCATCTTTTACATCCTCACCTAAAACTCTTACACTTACTGCAAAGAAACCAACTGCATAAATAACATTGAACAATGTTAACATTACTTTGTCATCTAAAATAGATAGATTTACCACAAATAAAGGCTGTATGAATGCTACAACTAAAAATGCAATTAGCATAGTTATAGTTCTTCCTGTTCTAACCTTATCTCTCATCATCATAATAACCATAAAGGCTATTTCTACAAGGCATATAACACCCCATAATCCATCATAGAAAACATAGTTTGAGAAAAATGCTCTTAGAGGTCCTATAAATAATCCTGAGAATACAGTTATTACTAATGAAATAGCAAGTAATGTTGTCATGAATGGTTGTAGTACATACATAGCGCAATCAAATGCTATAGCATCTCTATCAACAATAGCTTTCTTTAATAGTTTAACTGTATATCTACTCGCAACATCTGCAAATCCTTGCATCCATCTTTTTCTTTGTTTCCATGAATCATTAAGTGTTAAAGGTTTTTCATCATAGATGATTGCATCATCCGCAACTCCAACTCTTTTACCATTTAAAACAAGCTTACATGTAAACTCTAAATCTTCTGTTAAACAAGTAGCTCCCCAACCCATTTCTTTTAAAATTTCTGTTGTAAGAACAAAACCTGTCCCACCAAGTTGTGCAGATAATCCCATAGAATCTCTTCCATATTGAAGTCTTCTAACTGTTGAACCTAATGATAAATCACAAGACTCTGTTACCCAAGAATCGTTAGGATTCTTAGTTTCAATATAACACTGAACAACTTCATATCCATCGCACATTTTTGAGTTCATTTTTTGTAAGAACTCTTTATCTACAAGGTTATCAGCATCAAAAATACCAATAGCGTCATAGTTTTTTTCCATTTCAAAGATTTTTTTAAACATCCATTCTAATGCAAAACCTTTTCCTCTTTTTTCTTTATTAAATCTTTCATATACATTTGCTCCATGCTTCCTAGCCACATCAGCTGTCGAATCTGTACAGTTATCTGCAATAACAAACACATCATATAATTCTTTTGGGTAATTTAAGTGATTAAAACTTTCAACTAAATTCCCTATAACAACTTCTTCATTGTGAGCTGACACGATAAGTGCAAAACTTTTTTCTGGATTTTTAAGTTCAGTTTTTTTATCTTTATCTTTTGAAAGCTTGTATGCTCCTATAAGTCCTATTGCACAATGGTATCCCATCATAGCTAGTATGACTACAGGAAAGCTTATGCTAATTATAAAAAAGCTCTTCTCCATATTTGTCACTCCTAAAGTTAAGTTTCTTAATATTTATTACCATAATTTCCAAATATTATATTTCTCTATTATTGTCTTTTACCATTATATTATTTATAGATAGAAATTTCAAACATTTTAGAACTTTGTAAGTTTTTTTTAATACTTAATAAAACTTTACTCAAATTTAACAAAGAATAAAAGAGAGATACTTCTACCTCTCTTTATTATAAACGATATTTCATATTAAGTTAATATTTATTTTACATCATTGTTAATCCAGCTCATCATTCCTCTAAGTTCTTTTCCAACCTTTTCTATTTGATGTTCTGTTTCATTTCTTCTTGTAGCATTGAAATTAGGTCTTCCAACCATATTCTCTACAAGCCAATTTTTTGCAAATGTTCCATCCTGAATTTCTGATAAAACTTTTTTCATTTCTTTTTTAGTTTCATCTGTTATAATTCTATTTCCCACTACATAATCTCCATACTCAGCAGTATCACTTATCGAATATCTCATAGTCTCTAAACCACCTTGATACATAAGATCAACTATAAGTTTCATTTCATGCATACACTCAAAATAAGCATTTTCTGGTGCATAACCAGCCTCTACTAAGGTTTCAAATCCAGCTTTTATTAATGCACTACACCCTCCACATAAAACTGCTTGCTCTCCAAATAAATCTGTTTCTGTTTCATCCTTAAAAGTTGTTTCAAGTACACCAGACCTTGCTCCACCTACTGCATTTGTATATGCAAGAGCTAAACCTCTAGCTACTCCTGTGTAATCTTGATATACAGCTATAAGACAAGGAACGCCTGACCCTTGAGTATAAGTTCTTCTTACCATGTGCCCAGGTCCTTTAGGTGCTATCATAAATACATCAACATTTGATGGTGGAACTATTTGTGTATAGTGAATATTAAAACCATGTGCAAATACTAAAGCTTTCCCTTCAGTTAAATATGGTGCAATTTCTGTGTTATATAATTCTCTTTGTTTTTCATCTGGGATTAATATCATAATTACATCAGTATTCTTAACCGCTTCACTAACTGTTGAAACTTTTAAACCTGCCTCCTCAGCTCTTTCCCATGATTTACTTCCTTCATACAACCCTACAGTCACATCTACTCCACTTTCATGAAGATTCAATGCATGAGCATGCCCTTGACTTCCATATCCTATAATTGAAACTTTTTTAGCTTTTAAAAGTTCAATATTTGTATCCTTCTCATAAAATAACTTTGCCATAATAAAATACCCCCAATTTTTATATCTATAATAAATTATTTATTATCATATTATTTTTCTAAATCAATCACTCTATTAGCTGCATTTATGAAAGCTCCTATACTAGCCTCCATAACATCTGCTGATAAATAACTACCTGTAAAAATTTCATTATTATAACGAACTTTCACAGTAACTTCCCCTAGTGCATCTTCTCCATCTGTTACAGATCTTATAGCATAATCTTCCAATTTTATATCTAGCCCTATAACTCTTTCCACTGCTTTGAATGCTGAAGAAACTGCACCTTCACCTACAGCACTTTCTCTTAAAACTTCTTCTCTACTTTGTACTTCTATAGTAGTTGTACAGATCATTTTATTTCCACTATTTATTTGATATGAAATCAGCTTATATGTTTCATCTATATTTGATACATTATTATTTATAATTGCATCTATATCTCTACTACTAATATGCTTCTTCTTATCAGTCATTCTTTTAAAATTATCAAAAGCTTCATTTAGTGCCTCTTTTTCTAAATTAATGCCATTTCTTTTCAAGTAATCATCAAAAGCATGTCTACCTGAATGTTTTCCAAGTATTATATTCTCATTAGAAACTTTCCCTATAGATTCTGGAGTTATTATTTCATAGGTAGATTTTTCTTTTAAAACCCCATCTTGATGTATACCTGACTCATGTGCAAAAGCATTCTTTCCAACTATAGCTTTGTTAGGTTGTACAAAAACGCCTGTTATAGAGGATACCATATTAGATACTCTCCAAATTTTAGTAGTATCAATTTCTGTATGCAAATTCAAACTATTTTCTCTAGTCTTAATAGTCATTACGATTTCCTCTAATGCAGCATTACCCGCTCGCTCTCCTAAGCCATTAATTGCACATTCAACTTGAGTTGCACCTGCCATAATACCACTTAAAGAATTTGCTACTGCCATCCCTAAATCATCATGACAATGCACAGAAAACTCCACATTTTGCGCACCTACAGTATTATCTATTACATACTTGATAAACTCATGATAATCTGTTGGAAGTGCATATCCCACAGTATCAGGAACATTTATTACTGTAGCTCCAGCTTTTATAACTTCTGAAAAGACTTCAACTAAAAAATCTTTATCACTTCTATAAGCATCTTCTGCTGAAAACTCAACATCTTCACACAAAGTTTTTGCATAAGTTACCATATCTACTGCCTTTTTCAAGACTTCTTCTTTAGTCATATTAAGTTTATGAAGCATATGAATAGGGGATGTTGCTATAAATGTATGAATTCTAGGTTTTTTTGCTTCTTTTATAGCTTCAAACGCTCTATCTATATCATTTTTATTAGCCCTACAAAGTGCTGCCACAGTTGAATTTTTAATTTCTTTAGCAATTGCACTTACAGCGTCAAAGTCACCTTTAGATGCCATTGGAAAACCTGCCTCAATTACATCAACACCAAGTTCTTCAAGTCTTTTTGCTATAATCACCTTTTCTTTAAGGTTAAGGTTAACTCCTGGCGTTTGCTCTCCATCTCTTAAGGTGGTATCAAATATTTTTATTCTCTTACTCATAAAATCCCCCCAAACCTTTATTCCTCATCTAAAATAATATCTTTAATTGGTGCCCCTGGTGCAACCATTGGAAATACTTTCTTATCTTCATTTATAATATAATCAACAAGTGTTGTTTCTTTACTTTCTATTGCTTCTTTTAAAATATCATAACTATTATCATCTAAGGTAACTCTGTATCCTTTCCCACCAAAACTTTCTACTAATTTTACAAAATCAGTTTTTCTATCAAGTGTCGTATTAGAATATCTTTGCTCATAAAATAATGTTTGCCACTGCCTAACCATACCTAATGCATTATTATTAAGCAAAATAACAGTAATATCTAAGTTGTTTTTAATAGCTGTCGGAAGTTCATTGCAATTCATTGCAAAACTTCCATCACCAGTTATTAAAATAACCTTCTTTTCAAAACTACTAAACTTAGCTCCTATTGCAGCTCCAAGACCAAAGCCCATAGTACCAAGTCCTCCTGATGTTACAAAACTTCTAGGTATTTTAAACTTGTAATTTAAAGCTGTCCACATTTGATGTTGCCCAACATCTGTCACGATAATCGCATCTCCATGTGTAATTTCATTCAATATACTAAATAATTGTTCTGGTGTATTAGGCTTTATAGGTTTTTCTTCTTGTCCTTTTAAGTCTAATATTCTCCCTTCCCAAGCTTTATTTTGTTTTGTATCTATTAGTGGAAGAAGTTTATTTAAAACTTCCTTTATATCTCCAACAACAAAACTATCTGCCTTTATATTTTTATTTATTTCTGCTGGGTCTATATCTATATGAACTACTTTAGCATTTTTAATATGCTCTTTTTTGCCAATGACTCTATCACTAAATCTCGCACCTATAGTAATAAAAACATCACATTCAACAGCCAATAAATTAGATGCTTTTGTTCCATGCATGCCTATCATACCAGTACGCAACTTTTCATCTGCATTAAATGAACTAAGTCCCATAAGTGATGTAGAAACAGGTGCACCTAACTTATTTGCAAGCTTTTTAAGTTCTTTTTGTGCATCTGAACTAATTACCCCTCCACCTGCGTAAATAAAAGGTTTTTTTGCACTATTTATAATATCAACAACCTTTCCTATAGCCGAATCTGTTATATATTTAGTACCCTTTTCTATACTCTTAGGAGCTTTATACTCATAATCAATCTTTTCAGCAGTTACATCTTTTGTAATATCTATTAAAACTGGTCCTGGTCTGCCTTTCCTTGCAATATAAAAAGCTTCTCTTACTACACCTTGCAAATCTTTAATATCTTTAACTATATAATTATGCTTTGTAATAGGCATTGTAATCCCTGCTATATCGACCTCTTGAAAACTGTCTTTACCCAATAATGATTTATGAACATTTCCTGTTATCGCAACCATAGGAATAGAATCCATATATGCTGTTGCAATTCCAGTTACCAGATTTGTTGCTCCTGGTCCTGAAGTCGCAAGACAAACTCCAACTCTTCCTGTTGCTCTTGCATACCCATCTGCTGCGTGAGCAGCCCCTTGCTCATGACAGGTTAAAACGTGATTTATCTTATCTTTATTTTTATATAAAGCATCATAAATGTTAAGAACAGCACCGCCTGGGTAACCAAAAATAGTATCAACCCCCTGTTCTAATAAACATTTAACTAATATTTCTGAACCATTTAGTATCATAAAATATCACCCCTTTTTGCTTTTCTTATTGCTAAAATTTAAATAACTTCTTAAATAATAAATTATTTTAAAATTGCACCCTCACTCGCCGAAGAAACAAGTTTTGAATACCTATATAAATATCCTTCTTTTATCTTAGGTTCTAAAACTTTAAGATTTTCTTTTCTATTTGATAAAACTTCTTTTGAAACTTTTAGCTCTAAAACTCCATTTAAAATATCTATAAAAATAATATCTCCATCTTTTACAAGAGCTATATTTCCACCTTCTGCTGCTTCAGGTGATACATGACCTATAGAAGCTCCTTTTGTTGCACCTGAAAATCTTCCATCAGTAATTAAAGCCACAGACTTATCAAGTCCCATACCAGCTATAGCTGAAGTAGGTGATAACATTTCCCTCATTCCTGGTCCACCTTTTGGTCCTTCATATCTAATTACTACAACATCCCCGCTTATAATTTTTCCAGACATTATAGCTTCTATAGATTCTTCCTCTGAATTAAATACTTTTGCTGGTCCTTCATGCACTAACATTTCTGGCAAAACAGCTGATTTTTTTACAACAGCACCATCTATTGCTAAATTTCCTCTAAGAATTGCTATTCCACCCGTTTCACTATATGGATTTTCTATATTTCTAATTACCTTGTTATCTAAAACTTTAGTATTTTTTATATTTTCCCCCTGAGTATTTCCTGTTACAGTCATAAGAGATAAATCTAATAAATTTTTTTTACTAAGTTCATTCATAACTGCTGTAACCCCACCTGCGGCATATAAATCTTCTATATGATTCTCGCCAGCAGGCGAAAGCTTACAAAGGTTTGGTACTTTTGAACTAACTTTATTTATTATCTCTAAATTTATATTAGCTTTAGCCTCATTAGCTATTGCTGTTAAATGAAGTACACTATTACTCGAACATCCAAGTGCCATATCTACAGCTAAAGCATTTGCTATACTACTTTCATTTATAATATCTCTTGGTTTTATATCTTTTTCTATAAGATTCATAATTGCTACTCCAGCCTTCTTCGCAAGTCTTATTCTTTCTGAATACACTGCCGGAATAGTTCCATTACCTGGTAATGCTATACCTAAACTCTCACAAAGACAATTCATGGAATTTGCAGTAAACATTCCTGAACATGAACCACAAGTTGGGCATGCATTATTTTCTAAATCTAACAATTCTGCTTCTGTAATTTTTCCTGCTTCAAAAGCTCCAACGCCCTCAAAAACATTAGATAAACTACATTTTTTCTCTTTAAATATTCCAGCAAGCATAGGGCCTCCTGATACTGCAATTGTTGGAATATTAACTCTTAAAGCTCCCATAACACTTCCTGGCACAATTTTATCGCAATTCGGTACAAGTACAAGCCCATCAAAACTATGTGCATTTACCATACACTCTATAGAATCTGCTATAATTTCTCTTGTAGCTAATGAATACTTCATCCCCTTGTGTCCCATAGCTATTCCATCACAAACTCCAATTACAGGAAACACCAATGGTGTTCCACCAGCCATAACTACCCCAGTCTTAACAGCTTCAACTATCTTATCTAAATTAATATGCCCTGGAATAATATCATTTTGTGATGTTACAATTCCTATAAGAGGTCTTGAAATCTCCTCTTCTGTAAGTCCCGAAGCCTTTAACAAAGACCTATGCGGAGCTTTATTCACCCCTAATTTCACTCTATCACTTCTCAAAAAACTCACTCCTAAATAGCATCTATAACTAATTGTCCCATTTCTCTTGTACCAACTAGATTCATGCCTTTACTATTAATATCACCTGTTCTATAACCCTCTTCTAAAACTTTTATAACTGCATTTTCTATATCTATAGCTTCTGTATCTAATCCAAAACTATATCTAAGCATCATAGCCGCAGATAAAATTGTAGCAAGTGGATTAGCTATTCCTTTTCCTGCTATATCAGGTGCACTCCCATGAATAGGCTCATACATTCCAAAACTACCATCTCCAAGACTTGCTGATGGTAACATTCCTATTGATCCTGTAATCATTGATGCTTCATCTGATAAAATATCTCCAAACATATTATTAGTTAAAATAACATCAAATTGCTTAGGATCTCTAACTAATTGCATAGCTGCATTATCCACATACATATGATTTACTTCTACATCGGTATAATCTTTACGAACATCTTCTACTACTCGTCTCCAAAGTCTTGAACTTTCTAATATATTAGCTTTATCTACACTAGTAACTTTTTTCCCTCTTTTCCTTGCAATTTCAAAAGCTGTTTTAGCTATTCTTCTAACTTCTGAACTTGAATACTGCTCTGTATCTCTAGCAACTTCTTCACTTCCATTTTTAAGTAATTCTCGTTTTCCAAAATAGATACCACCAGTAAGTTCTCTAACTACACATATATCAATACCATCGCCGATAATACAATCTTTTAGAGGTGAGGCTTCCTTCAACGGTCCATATAATAATGCTGGTCTTAAATTACAATATAGATTAAGCTCTCCCCTTAACCCTAAAAGAGCTTGCTCTGGTCTAACATTTCCAGATAAATTATCCCACTTTGGTCCCCCTACAGCGCCTAAAAAAACTGCGTCCATCTTTTTACAAAGTTCTAATGTTTCTTTTGGAAGAGCTGTCTGTCCATTAGTTTTATCTATTGCACATCCACCAGCTATAGCCTCATGATACTTAAACTCATGACTATATTTTTTTGCTATTTTATCTAAGACCTTTAATGTTTCATCAACAACTTCTGGTCCAATACCATCACCTTTAATAACCCCAATATTAAAATTCATACCTTGCCCCCTATTTAGATTCATTTTTGATTTTTTTAATAAGTCCACCCTTATTTATTATATTCTGCATAAATTCTGGGAATGGCTCTGCCTGATATTCTTCTCCCTTTGTTATATTCTTTATAACTCCTGTAGAAAAATTCACCGATACCTTATCTTTGGCTTCTATTCCCTCTGTAGCTGCTCTGCACTCTAAAATAGGAAGTCCTATATTTATTGAATTTCTATAAAATATCCTAGCAAATGTTTTCGCTATAACACAGCTAACCCCACTCGCTTTTATTGCTATCGGAGCATGCTCTCTTGAAGAGCCACAACCAAAATTCTTATCAGCTACAATAATATCTCCTATTTCAACATTACCTATAAATTCCTTATCTATATCCTCCATGCAATGCATAGCTAATTCTTTTTCATCTGAAGTATTTAAATATCTTGCTGGAATTATTACGTCCGTATCAACATTATTCCCATATCTAAAAACTTTTCCACAAACCTCCATTGTATTATCCCCCTTTTATTTATCTTATAATTCTTCTGGTGAAGATATTTTACCTGTTATAGCTGATGCTGCTGCTACTGCTGGACTTGCAAGATATACTTCTGATTCAACATGTCCCATTCTTCCAACAAAATTTCTATTAGTTGTTGAAATTGCCCTCTCACCTTTTGCTAATATCCCCATATGTCCACCAAGGCAAGGTCCGCAAGTAGGCGTAGAAACTATTGCCCCTGCTTGTACAAAATCTTTAAGTAACCCTTCTTCCATAGCCTGTAAATATATCTTTTGAGTTCCCGGAATGACTATTGTTCTAACCTGTTTTTTAACTTTTTTTCCTCTTAAAATACTAGCTGCTTCTCTTAAATCTTCCATTCTTCCATTAGTACAAGAACCTATAACTACTTGATTTACTTCAATATCATCAGTTATCTCATCAATAGTCTTAGTGTTATCTGGCAAATGTGGAAATGCTATTGTTGGTCTTATAGTATCAAGCTTTATTTCGTATACTTTTGAATATACAGCATCATTATCTGCTTCAAACTTCTCCCATGTTTTATTAGAATGTTCATTCATATAAGCTATAGTTAAATCGTCAACTGGAAATATACCATTTTTAGCACCTGCTTCTATAGCCATATTAGCCATAGTAAATCTTGAATCCATACTAAGATTCAAAAGTCCATCCCCTGTAAATTCCATAGATTTATATAAAGCACCATCAACACCTATCATTCCTATGATGTGAAGTATGACATCTTTACCACTTACCCACTTATTTAAATTACCTGTAAGTATAAATTTTATAGCCTTTGGAACTTTAAACCAACATTTTCCTGTAGCCATTCCTGCTGCCATATCAGTAGAACCTATACCTGTCGAAAAAGCTCCAAGAGCTCCATAAGTACATGTATGAGAATCTGCACCTATAACAATATCACCAGCAACCACTAACCCTTTTTCTGGTAATAAACAGTGCTCTACTCCCATTTCTCCTATATCAAAAAAATTATTAACTTTTCTATCTCTCGAAAACTCTCTAATGCACTTACACTGCTCAGCTGACTTAATATCTTTATTAGGTGTAAAATGATCTGGAACTATAGCAACCTTATCACTATGAAAAACTTTTGTAAGTCCAAGCTTTTCAAACTCCTTAACTGCAACTGGTGTAGTAATATCATTTCCTAAAACTAAATCTAAATTCGCCTCTATAAGTTGACCTGCTTTTACAGATTCAAGTCCCGCATGCTTTGCAAGAATCTTTTGTGTCATAGTCATTCCCATAACTAAACTCCCCCTTTAACCCATTAAAAATACTTTTTAACTTTTCTTTCAATATCCTTTATTAATCTATATTCAATAGAATCAACTAACGCTATCCAACTTGCTTGTATTATATCTTTTGATACCCCAACAGTTCCCCAAGTTTCTCTTCCATCTGTAGATTCTATTAAAACTCTAACTTTTGCATCAGTTGCTAGTTCTGTATCAAGAACTCTAACTTTATAATCAATAAGTCTTACCTTCTTAAGCTCTGGATAAAACTCTTCTAGACATTTACGAAGTGCTTTATCTAAAGCATTTACCGGCCCATCACCCTCTGCTGCTGTAATTTTATTTTCACCATCTACTGTAATATTAACAAATGCTGTAGAGCTATATTTATTATTCAACTCACTATATTGTTCTCCTATGGTTTTAAAACTTATAAGTTCAAAAAATGGTTCATACTTACCAATTATCTTTCTCATAACAAGTTCTATGCTCCCATCTGCTCCTTCAAATTGATAACCTTCATACTCTAATTCTTTTAGTCTTTTTGTAATGAGTTCAACTTCTTTTGATTCCTTTGAAAGCTCTGGAAATATTTTTTGTATTTCTTTTAAAATTGTTGATTTCCCACTAACTTCCGATATTAAAAATCTTCTGTTATTCCCAACTTTACTAGGTTCTATATGTTCATAAGATTTAGAATTTTTAACTACAGCATCTATGTGCATACCACCCTTATGTGCAAATGCACAATTTCCTATATAAGGCTCTTCATCTCTAACACTAAGATTTGAAATTTCAGCAATAAATCTACCTGTTTTCGTAAGATTATCTATTGATTTTTCACTTTTAAGTTTGTATCCAAGTTTCAATATAAGCGTTGGAATGATACTACTAAGACAAGCATTCCCACATCTTTCACCTATTCCAAGAAAAGTTCCTTGCACCTGTCTAACACCTGCCTTCACCGCCTCTATAGATCCTGCAACAGCCATTGAAATATCGTTATGACAATGTATTCCAAGCTCTATATCTATATCTTCTTTTATCTGATTAATAATGTTAAATATATCTGAGCTCAAAGTCCCCCCGTTAGTATCACATAAAACAACTCTAGTAGCTCCTGCTTTTTTAGCTTCCTTTATAACACTCAGTGCATATTCCCTATCATTAAAATATCCATCAAAAAAATGTTCCGCATCAAATATTACTTCTCTTCCATTTTCTACAAAAAAACTTATAGTATCTTTTATCATCAGTAAATTTTCTTCTTTAGTAGTCTTTAAGATTTCTGTAACTTGAAAATCCCAAGCCTTCCCAAATATAACAACCGTATCAGTATTAGCTTCTAAAAGACTCATTAAATTTTTATCATCCTTAGCGTTTATATTAGCTCTCCTAGTGCTTCCAAAAGCTACAATTTTAGAATTTTCAAATTTCAACTTTTTTATTCTATTAAAAAACTCCATATCCTTTGGATTAGACCCAGGATTTCCTGCTTCTATATAATCCACGCCTAACGAATCTAGTGCCTTACAAATCTTAATCTTATCTTCTAAAGAAAAACTAATTCCTTGTCCTTGTGCACCATCCCTTAAAGTAGAGTCAAATATTTCTATGCTTTTTATCAACAAATAAATCACCTCCTAAATTTACATGAATATAACGCTAATATTCCCCTTCGAAATATTCTCCATATTCAGTGATTTCTTTATCGCCCCTTTCCACTGCTGTAAGTCCTGTTCTTACAATTTCTTTAATACCATAATCATTCATAAGACTTATTAAAGCAGAAACTTTACTATCATCACCTGTTAATTCTATTGTCAAAGATTCTTTAGCAATATCTACTATTTTACATCTGAATATTTTAACTATTTCATTGATATCAGCTCTTTCTCTTGTAGAAGCTTTAACCTTTATTAGAACTAATTCTCTATAGATAGCATTTTCATCTTTGACATTGATTATTTTAATAACATCCTCAAGCTTATTTAATTGCTTTATTACCTGTGCAAGAACATCATCTGTTCCTAGTATTGTTATAGTCATCCTTGATATTTCTTCATCTTGAGTTTTTCCAACAGTAAGGCTATCTATGTTAAACCCTCTTCTTGAAAAAAGACCTGACACTCTACTCAATACACCAAATGAATTTCTAACTAGTACAGATAAAACATGTCTTTCCAATAAAAATACCCCCTTTTTTAATCTAATCTTTAATTTTATTGCCAAAAATCAATATATATTACACTTTTTACCATTTGATTATAAGAAAAAAGTATAAGTTCCCCAACCTATACTGACTATTAGCCTTCATGTTTTTCTATTTGTTAAAGATTTTACTCTTTAAGTTATATATTGTCAATAAATTTGAATTTTTATTGATAATATATTTTGTAATTTGCATTTTTTATTAAGTAAATGTTAAGTTTTATATAGAATATTTGATAATATGTTAGTATATTTATAATTTTCACTTTTTGTTCCTCAAATTACCTTAAAATAAAAGAAAAGTTAGAAATTTTTTAAAACAAAAAATTTCTAACCTAAACAAATACTATTTCTTTATTTTTTTCACGGCTGCTTGTGCACCTGCTAATCTAGCTATTGGTACTCTATATGGTGAACAACTAACATAATCAACTCCTATATTTTCAAAAAACTCTATAGAAATACTATTTCCCGCCTGTTCTCCACAAACTCCAATGTTTAAATTTTCATTTTCTTTTCTACCAATTATAGTTGCTAGTTTTATAAGTTCACCTACACCCTTTTCATCAATTCTAACAAAAGGACTTTGTTCAAATACATCTTTTTTATAATATTCTTCTAAAAACTTACCAGCATCATCTCGTGAAAACCCAAAAGTCATCTGAGTCAAATCATTAGTTCCAAATGAGAAAAACTCTGCTTCCTTAGCTATTTCATCAGCTGTAAGGGCTGCTCTTGGTGTTTCTATCATTGTTCCAATTTTAACTTTAATAGTTTCATTCTTTTCTTTTAAAATTTTATTAATTTCTTTTTGTATTACTTCTTTTACATATATAAATTCTTTCACATCACTAACTAAGGGTACCATTATTTTAGGTTCTATACTATAATCATATTTTCTATTTACATAAAGTGCCGCCTCAACTATTGCTCTAGTCTGCATCTCTACAATTTCTGGATAAGTTACCCCTAAACGACACCCTCTATGTCCCATCATTGGATTAACTTCATTAAGACTTATTATTGCTTGTTCTATTTGCTCTTTACTAACATTTAAATTTTTTGCTAGTTCTTTAATCTCTTTATCCTTAGTAGGTAAAAACTCATGAAGAGGCGGATCTAATAACCTTATAGTACAAGGTCTTTCCATTAAAACTTCATATATTCCAATAAAATCTTCTTTTTGAATAGGTAATAACTTAGCTAAAGCAACTTTTCTTTGATGAATGTCATTTGCTAGAATCATTTCACGAACAATTCCTATTTTATCTTTTTCAAAAAACATATGCTCAGTCCTACAAAGCCCTATTCCTTGTGCGCCAAAATGAATTGCCATTTCTGCATCCCTTGGAGTATCAGCATTAGTTAAAACATCAATATCACGAATTTCATCAGCCCATGACATAAACTTTTCAAAATCATCTGATATTTTAAATGCATCCTTTTCTATATCACCTACATATATATTTCCTGTAGTCCCATCTAAAGAAATAACATCTCCTTCATGTAGCATTACCTCTCCTATTTGTACATTTCTGTTCACTATATCGATTTTCATTTGTGAACATCCAGATACACAACATTTTCCCATTCCTCTAGCAACAACTGCAGCATGAGAAGTCATTCCCCCTCTTACTGTAAGTATACCTTCAGATGCTATCATACCTTCAATATCTTCAGGAGATGTTTCTAATCTTAAAAGTACTGTTTTCTCATTTTTCTTTTTCATTTTTTTAGAATCATCGGCTGTAAAAACTATTTTACCACTTGCAGCTCCTGGTGATGCTGCAAGTCCTGTAGCAATAGGTATTTCCTTAACTAACGCATCCTTATTAAAGCTAGAATGTAATAAACCTTTTAATTGCTTAGAATCGACTCTTAATATAGCCTCTTCTTTAGTAATCATTCCTTCATCCACTAAATCTATAGCTATTTTTAATGCTGCTGCTGAAGTTCTTTTTCCACTTCTAGTTTGCAAGAAATATAATTTACCTCTCTCAACAGTAAACTCCATATCTTGCATATCTCTATAATGATTTTCTAATTTATTAACTATATCCTTAAATTGATTATAAAGATCTTTATTTCGTTCTTTTAATTCCTCTATTTTAAGAGGTGTTCTTATACCTGCTACAACATCTTCTCCTTGTGCATTTATTAGATATTCTCCATAAATCTCTTTATTTCCATTTGATGGGTTTCTTGAAAAAGCTACTCCTGTTCCTGAATCCTCTCCCATATTTCCAAATACCATTTCTTGTATATTAACTGCTGTTCCCCATTCTTTTGGAATATCATTAACCCTTCTATATATAATAGCCCTTGGATTATTCCAAGATTCAAAAACAGCTTTTATAGCTTCCATCAACTGAACTTTAGGTTCCATAGGAAAATCTTCGCCTACTTCTTTCCTATATATACTTTTAAATTTTATTATTACATCCCTCAAATCGTTTTCATCAAGCTCAGTATCAAACTCATATCCTTTTTCTTCCTTAACATCATTAAAAACATTTTCAAAAAGACTTCTTTGAACCCCTTTTACAACATCTGAAAACATCTGAATAAAACGTCTATATGAATCATAAGCAAATCTTCTATTATTTGTTTCACGCCCTAATACTTCGACAACATCATCATTAAGTCCTAAATTTAAAATTGTATCCATCATTCCAGGCATAGAAACTCTTGCCCCAGACCTTACTGATACTAATAACGGACTTTTTGCATCAGCAAACTTTTTGCCTGTTTTATGCTCTAATATATCTATTGATTCATAAATTTCTTCCTCTATACTTTTATTTAAAATATTTTCATCTTTATAATAACTATTACACGCTTGTGTTGTAATTGTAAATCCTTGTGGAACCAAAATACCAATTTTCATCATTTCTGCTAAATTTGCACCTTTTCCACCTAAAAGCTCTTTTTTGTTTTCTCCCTCATCATCAAAAAAATATATAAATTTACTTCCCATCTATAATCCCTCCAAAAAATTTTTCATTAGTTTATTAAATTAAAGTTTCATAATTTAGAGGATATTCCCCCTCATCTCCAATTAATGATTCTATATACATAGTAGCTTCTTTGCTCAAAATACTGCCCTTATTTTTAATCCACTCAATTGGCACAAATTTTGTTTTATTAGCAACCTTTTTAGCTTCAATTAAATAAGGTCTAGATTTATATTTTAATCTGTCTTCTACAGTGATACTAACCATTGACCCATTTTTGCACAATAAAGATTTTTCAATTGCATATCTACCTACTTCCTCAGCTTCTTTTAAATCTATTTTAGAAACACAGTGCATAGCAGCTCTTTGTAAAGTGTTTAATTCTAACACTCTAACTTTTTTGGCTATTTCATTTCTAATTAAAATATGTTTTAGAGCTTGTCCAACTCCCCCTAGATGACTATGTGCAAATTTATCAAAAGCATCTGGCGCTGAAGCTATAAAATCACCTCTTCTATTTTTCACACCTTCTGAAACCACTATATATAATGATTTTTTTTCATTATATATTCTTTTTGCATCTTTTATAAATTCTTCTTCATTAAAAGGTATTTCTGGTATATACAATAAATCTGCACACTCTTTTCCATTAACTTTAGCAAGTCCACCAGCTATAGCAAGCCATCCCGTATCTCTTCCCATAACTTCTACTATAAAAATTCCATTTTTACTATATACTACGGAATCTAAATATGTCTCTAAAACTGATGTATAAATAAATTTAGCTGAACTTGCAAACCCAGGACAATGATCTATATACATCAAATCATTATCAATGGTTTTTGGAATACCTATAAATTTTATTGGTATATTTTTAAGCTCGGCATATTCTCCTAGCTTTACTACGGTATCCATCGAATCATTGCCACCTATATAGAAAAAAGTTTGAATATCATTTTTCATTAATACCTTAATAATTTTCTCATATTCCTTAGAATTTTTTCTATAATCTTCAAGCTTGTATCTACAAGATCCTAAAGCTGATGCTGGTGAATTTTTAATTCTTTCCAATTTATCATTATCAAGCTCAGATAAATTTATTATTTTTCCGGCTAAAATTCCTTCTATTCCATTCATTCCACCTAAAACTTTTTTATAAATTCCTAAGTGTTGATTTTCTTTTATAACACCATAAATACTAGAGTTTATAACTGTTGTTGGTCCTCCAGACTGTGCTATTATACAATTCATATTAAAATCCCTCCTAAAAGACTACTCTATTTATGTAAAATAATTAATAAAGTATAACTTAATTAAAATATAAGCTATATTATATATTAATTCAAGTAATTAATTCATATTATGGAATTTTTGAATTTTCAAAAATACAAAAGTAAGAAAGTTTTATTGATAATGTTTTTATAAATTAATATATTTTGTATTTTTATATTAAACATGTAGCTCTAAAATTTTTTTTATATTTTATTTTAAAAATTCTTATAGTCTAATTTTTTTTGTACATACTATAAATGAGAAATTTAATTTTTATTGAAAGGTGGTGGAATGCTACAAATATTTTTTAGTAGCATATATTATGAAAATTGGTTACGCGTCTTCTCCTTTAACAATAAATGCTAGAACAAATAAAAAAGTAGTATCAAAATATTTCTCTAACGAAGATTTTATAAACTCCTTAAAAATTAATTTAGAAAATTTGAAAAAAATTTTAGAATATAACATAGAAAATGATATAAAACTTTTTGAAATCAGCTCTGACATCTTAGATAATGCTAAATTTTTTGATGCTGATGAAGATTGGACTAGCATTTTAAAAAAAGAATTAAATGAATTATCTACACTTATTCAAAAACATAGTCTTAGGATTACTATGTTTCCACAAAAATTCACATTATTAAATTCACCTAATCTAGAGGTAGTAGAAAAAGCTATAGAATTTTTAAATATTCATATTAAATTTATGGATGCATTAAACTTAGATAGTAGTAATAAAATTTTTCTAGAAGTAGGTGGTATTTATACTAATAAAAATGCAGCTAAAGAACGATTTATAAATGTTTATAACACCCTACCACACACTCTAAAAAACAAGCTCGTATTAATTAATGATAAAAAGAATTTTTCATTTATAGATTTACTTGAAATTCATAAACGTACAAAAGCCACTATTAGTATAAATATTTTATATGATGAAGTATTTAATAATAGCAATCTTACACTAAAAGAAAAATTTGAAAAACTTTCAGAAACATGGAATTTAAAAGACGAGAAAATAATAATTCATTACAGCACTCAAAATCATACTAAAAAGAAAGGCTTTATAGCTAATACTATTAATATAGATGAATTTTTAGATATTTACCCAACACTTAAAACTTTTTCTACTGATATTTGTCTAGAATTTAATGATAAAAATATCTCAGTAATAAAATGTCAAAATATTATTTCAGAAATTAAAAATGGTAGTTTTTCTAAAGTTGCAATAAAAGCTGAATTTGAAAAATATAAACTCTTAATTTTAGAAAGAGGTGAAGAATTTGTCTCTTCTGCAGAGCTATTAGCTAATTCAACTGACTCTATAATAGAATTTTACAGATTTATAAATAAAGTATTAGAACAATTTGTAAATACCTACACAGAAATATTAGCTATAAGAGAAGCCCTTAAAATCATGAGTAAATTCATAAAGCATGCTGAAAAAAATCATATTGAAAAATTACTTTTAAATAATAAACTTAAAAGATGTAAAAGTTACATGCTAGAAATAGCACTTAGAAACAATGTAGATATTATATTAAAAACTTATTTTTTCTCCTCAATTTAATTTTAATACTCTGTCACAACTTACTTTACTTATTAATATATTAGTATCAAAAGAAGTATTTTGGAGGCTTATATGACTATCCTATCAGTCATGCTATTTGTTCTCTCAGCAAGTTTAGATACCTTTGTTGTGTCTCTTGCATATGGAGCTAAGAAAATAAATATAGGCTTTCTGAGCAACCTTGTTATTTCCTTAATATCTTCAAGTGGTACTTTTTTATCAATGTTCTTAGGATATAAGTTGATAAACATAATATCTCTAACAGTATCAAATTTATTTGGAACTATTGTCCTTCTCATTTTAGGAGTTTATTTTATATTAGATTATAGGAAAAGCAAAAACCCTAAAAACCTAGAATCTCTTTGCGGAAATAAAAGTACCTGTGCTAAAGCTATTTTAGCCTTTCCTGAAATAGTAGATATAGATAAATCTGGCTCTATAGAACTAAAAGAAGCTATAATCCTATCATTAGCACTCACTTTAAATAATTTCGCACTAGGTTTAGCTGCAAGTGTCACAGGACTTGATATCACTGTAACAACACTTTTCACTTTTATATTTTCATTTATTTTAATTCCTCTTGGTATGCTAGCCTCTAAGAAAATTAAAAATAAAAAATTAACGGAAAAATGTAGTTTGATATCAGGAATAATTATTATATTCTTAGCTCTAATAGAAGTTTTCATTTGATTATTTCAAACAATATTCTCTTCTATTATTAACATAAAACCCTACATAGTATAATTCTATGTAGGGTTAGTTCATTAATTTAAATCTTCTAAAATATTTAAGACTTAGCTTTTGTCACTCTTATTTTTTTACCTTTTATAGTAACTTCTCTATGATTCTTTAATACTAAGTTACCTTTTCCATTTAAGATATCAACATAAGAGAAACCATCTTGCACATCAATAATTCCAATATCATCTCCTGTTAATCCTTTTAAATTACTCATTGTTCCTACTATATCAAAAGCTCTAAGCTTTTTCTTTTTCCCACCACTTAAATGTAATTTCATAACACCAGAAATGACTTCTTTAGGAGCACCTTGTTTTCTTTCAGCTAACATTTTTCTTTGAGCATCCTTAAATTTATTCTTACAAGCTTTAGCAATTGCTTCTGATGGAATTTCACCAACCGGTACTTCTCTGCCAATGTACTCCTCTATAGCTTTTAAAAACTTTTCTTCAAAAGGTGAAACAAAAGTAACAGCTTCCCCCTCTTTTCCTGCTCTTCCTGTTCTACCAATTCTATGAACATAGCTATCTTGTTCCATTGGAACTTCATAATTCACAACAAGTTGTATATGATCTATATGTATTCCTCTAGCTGCAAGATCTGTCGCTACCATAACTTTATATTCTTTATTTTTAAATTGTTTCATTACATCTATACGTTCTGACTGCTTCATATCCCCGTGAATTTGACATGTTACAATACCTTCCTTTTTAAGAAGAGTAGTTATTGCCTTAACTTCATCTTTAGTATTGCAAAATACTATAGTGCTCTCTGGATTTTTAGCATATAAATACTTCCAAAGTGTTTTAAGCTTATCTTTCTTCTCTAGTGACACATATGACTCATATATTTTTCCTTCATTTACAAACTTAGCCTTAACATCAAGTTCAACTGGTTTATTCATATATTTTTCACATAATACTTTTATCTCTCTTGGAACTGTTGCTGAGAATAATGCTGTCATCTTTTCTTTAGGAGTCATATCAAATATTTGCGTTAACTGATCTATAAATCCCATGTTAAGCATTTTATCTCCCTCATCAATAATCATGAACTTTATTTTCTCTATTTTTAAAGTTCCTCTATTAAGATGGTCAATTATACGTCCTGGTGTACCAACTACTATATGTACTCTTTGTTTCAGTTCTCTTATCTGATCATTATATGGCATTTTCCCAAAAATAGCTGCTGCTCTAACCTTTTTAAGTCTACCAATATTCCCAATTTCTTCTTTAACCTGTAATGCTAATTCTCTAGTTGGTACTAATATTAAAACTTGAACGTCATTTTCTTCCGTATTTACAATTTGACATGCCGGTATAGAAAAAGCTGCTGTTTTCCCTGACCCTGTCTTTGACTTTACAATTAAATCATTCCCTTTTAACAAATAAGGTATAGCTTCCCTTTGAACATCTGATGGATTTATATATCCTAAATCCTCTAATGCTGTAATTATTTTATTATCTAAATTCAACTTTTTAAAGCTCATATTTCTGACTTCCTCCGATTCATCCTATAGCTCAAATTTATATATTCTTAGCTAATCTTCGTTAATTATAACAAATAACATCAGTAGTTGCACTCATTTAAAATTTATATATTAAAAAGTCATAGTAAAATTATATTTACTATGACTACTAAATTTACATATTTATTTTATGTTTGTATCGCCTGAGCCCCTATATCGCCAACTAAACATTTAGCCCACTTTCCACTTTTAAGCCTTTTTGAGCATAAGACAAACTTTATAATTTCTTCTAATGAAACAAGCATTATAACATATTGTACTTCAAGATTTAAGAAAACAGCTCCAATAAATGCAAGCGGAACACCAACACACCACATAGGTATAGCTTCTGCCTTTAAAGCATATCCTGCATCTCCGCCTCCTCGTAAAACTCCAACAATAATAACAAGATTCATCATTCTTATAGGTGCTAAAAGTGCGAAAACAACTAATATATAAACAGAATATTCTTTAACCTGTGCAGATACATTAAAAAGATTAACTAATGCACTAGATGTTAATATCATCATAGCTCCTAAAATAAAACCTGTTATACAAGATAAAATAGTAACTTTATTTCCATACTCTTTTGCCTTGTCCTCATTGCCAGCACCTATTTGGTTTCCTATCATAACTAGAGAAGCACTTGCCATACTCATGCATAAAACCATAAATACGTTTTGTACATTTATACATATTTGTACAGCTGCCATTGCTGATGTACCAATTTGACCATACGCTACAGAATATAAAAAATTCCCAATTCCCCAGCAAATATCGTTAAGTAAAACAGGTACAATAGCTTTATAAACTTCTTTTGAAAACTCTAAATCAAAATCAAAAAACTCTTTAATCTGACCTTTAAAAACTTCATTTTTAGATGCTATCCAAATTAAAAGTCCAGCCTCTAAAAATCTAGCTATAACTGTAGCTATTGCAGCTCCTTTAACACCAAGTTCGGGCATTCCAAACTTACCGAAAATAAGACAATAATTTAAAATTATATTAGTTAATATTGCTATAGTACTAACATACATAGGACTTTTAGTATCTTCTACGCTCCTAAGCCCATAAGCTATTCCAATTGTAATTCCATTAACAACATAACTTAATAACATAACACCTAAATAATTTTTTACAAGTGTTATTACTATAATATCATCGCTAAAAATTTTAGCTATAAACTCTGCTCCAAATAAAACAACAAAAGTTCCTATTACCCCAACTATACAGCTACTAAGTATACTTAGCCCCATAGTTTTTTTGATATTATGTTTATCTTTCTTTCCCCAAAATTGTGATATAAAAATACTACTTCCACCAGCAATTCCAAACATAAACAGTTGAACTAAAAAATTAACTTGATTTCCTATTCCAACTGCTGCAACTGGATTATCCCCTAAGGCTCCAACCATCATAGTATCTGCCATACTTAATGATGACATAAGTAAATTTTGTATAATAATTGGTAAAGCTAATACTATTAAAGTATTATAGAATTTTTTATCACTCATTAGGTAATTTAGCTTCCTTTTCATATGCGTGTCCCCCTTCGACGTACGAATTAGAAATTAATTACATAACTAAAGCACCCTATCGAAGTAGGATGCTTTAATTTAAATACTAATATTATGATATTCTAATTATCTAAAATAGACTACTTATTTATTATTAAATCTTTTTGAACAAACTATTTAATATCAACATCTAAGTTATAATCTATATTGTCAAATCCAAATCCAAATAATTTAAAGAAATCTTCTCTAAATCCTTTTACATCTGTTATTTCAAAGACATTATCTGAATTTATAAGAGGCCATATTTTTAAAATTTCTTCTTGAACGTCCTCTCTCATTTCTAAGTCATCAAGTCTAATTCTACCTTCTTTATCAAAATTAAGAGGCTTCTCACCATAAAGTTCTTCAAATAGTCTATATATTTGCTCTATACATCCTTCATGAATTCCTTTTTCCTTCATAACTTTATAAAGAAGCGATACATATAGCGAAATTACAGGTATAGCAGAACTTGCTTGAGTAACTAATGCTTTATTAACTGATACATACGCTTTACCATTAATATTTTCAATAATAGAATTAATTTTAGGAACTGTCACATCAAGATCAGACTTAGCTGCACCTATTGTACCATTTTTGTATATAGGTTCTGTTATTTGTGGTCCAAGATAACTATAAGCTATTGTCTTTACGCCTTCAGATAAAAGTTTTTCTTTACTTAACTCTTCTACCCAAAGCTTCCAGTCTTCTCCACCCATTACTTTAATTGTTCCTTCTATCTCTTCTTCTGAAGCTGGGTCTATTGTAACATCAAAGATTCTTCCAGTATGGAAATCTATAGTTTTACTGCTAAATGCATCTCCTATAGGTTTTAAACTTGAATTAGCAACTTCTCCTGTTTCAGGAATAACTCTTTTTGGAGCTGCAAGTGAATATATTAAAAGATCAATTGTTCCCATCTCTTCTCTGATTTTCTCAATTGCTTCTGCTTTTATCTCATCTGAAAAAGCATCACCATTCATTTTGATATATTTTAGTCCATTTTTTTCAAAATGATTTTTTACAGCTTCTGTATTATACCACCCTGCTGAAGCTGTTCTTCTTTCTGTTGCAGGTCTTTCATAACTGATTGCAAGGACATTAGCATTACATGATAAACCAGCTACTATTGTACTTGCTAAACCATACCCAGCCCCTGCTCCTATTACTAAAACATTTTTTATATCTTTAATTTTATTTTTACTTTCAACATAATCAATTTGTCTTTTAACATTTTCTCTGCATCCAACAGGATGTGATGTTGTACATATGAATCCTCTAAATTTAGGTTCTATTATCATCTTATCTCTCCTTAAATTACATCAATATTTTGATTTGTAAAACAATATATCAAATATATCATAAATTATTTATTTTTGTCATCTTCCCTATATAGCCTAGAATACTCTTAATTTTTTATAATTAGGAGTTATTGCTTTTTACTAAAGGTAAATGCATATTTAATAAACTCTTTATACTTAATTTATTTAAATAGTCATTTGCATTTAGATAATTCCCTATATTTTATGCATCCTTTAGCTCAGTACATAATTCATTTATAAGATCTTCAACTTTAACAATTTTATCAATTCTATGTGCATTAGCACCACAGAAAATAAGCCCTTCATCTAAATCACCTTTAGCTGAATTTATAAGAGCCTGACTTATACAGTAAGGTGTTTCTTTCGGATTACAAGGTATTAAGCAATCATAACATCTCTTTACAGGTATTCTACCTTGAGCATTAAATGTTTTAATAAACTTATTATTCATACCTCTTCCTGGCATTCCAACCGGACTCTTTAATAAAACTATATCTTCTTGTGTACTATTTACATAATATTGCTTGAATGCATCACTTGCATCACATTCTTCTGTAGCTACAAATCTAGTTCCCATTTGAACACCATCTGCACCAAGTCTCATAAATTTAGCTATATCATATCCTGTATAAATTCCACCTGCTGCAATTACAGGTATTTCTTTGTTGTATTTTTCTTCATATTCTTTTTTAGCTTCCACAATACCTACTATTTCATCTTCTAGGCATTCCATTTTTTCTTCAATTTCATCATTTTTAAAACCAAGATGACCACCAGCTTTAGGTCCTTCAACTACTATCATATCTGGTGCTACTTGATGTCTTTTATCCCACATTTTAAGAATAAGTTTAGCCCCTTTTATTGAAGATACTATAGGTGCTATTTTTATGCTAGCATCCTTAACAAACTTAGGAAGATCTTTTGGTATTCCAGCACCTGATATTATAAGATCAGCGCCCCCTTCTATTGCAGCTTGAACAAATTTATCGTATCTTTCCATAGCTACCATTATATTAACTCCAATGATTCCTCCATTAGATATTTCTTTAGCTTTTTGTATATGTGCTTTTAAGGCTCTTGTATTAGCCTCAAGATTGTTTTTAATAAAATCATCTTCTCTGTATCCTGGTTGTGCTGCTGAAATAACTCCTATGCCTCCACACTTAGCTACGTTTCCAGCTAATTTTGAAAGAGATACTCCAACTCCCATTCCACCTTGAATTATAGGTAATTTTGAAACTAGGTTTCCTATTTTAAGTGGTTTTATATCCATAATCTATTACTTCCCTTCTTTTCAAACTCAAATATTTTGATTATCAAAATATTAATATAATTATAAGATTAATTATTTCTAATTACAATATATTTTTTATAAATAAAATTTTCATACTTATTATTATTTACTCATTGCACTAATTTTATACTCAAATTCATTAAAAATTAATCCTTTTATAAATACATCCTAAAATCTTCTATTGTTTATTTCTAAAATTTTATTTTCTCTACTCATTCCTTATTGTAGTGATCTTATAGACTATAAATAAAACTTAAATACACATTCTCGCTAAATTAAACTTTTATGATACTTATAAAAAAAAGTATATCAAATAGAATTAAATTCTATTTTGATATACTATTTAAAATTATTATACTTCTAAAGTATTTTTATTTGTTCTTTTAGCTATTTTAGGAAGAATTAATCCTAATCCTATTAAAATAAATGGTGTAGCAAAGTTTGTTAGGGTCAATGACCACCAATGTCCTGTAAACATCTCACCATCTTTTGGGAACATTCCCATAATACATGCAAATGCAGTAAAAGCAAAACACCAAATACCAAAAATTCTAGCCACAACTCTATTTTTTATAAATTTATATTCCGAATTAAACTTACTCGCTAATTTTGTTAGTGCTATATATGCTAAGAATACCCACAAGTATCTAAGTGGCATAACCGCTGCATTTAAATCAAGTAACCAGTTATATAAATCATTTGTATTTCCCATTCCAAGAGCCGGAACTATAATAAGAATCGAAACAAGTACTGCTGTCATTTTATATCCATTAATAGGTGCTCCATGCTTATTTACTTTTGTTAATACTTTTGGTATATATCTATCATCTGTATCTGAAAGTAAAACTTTAAGTGGTGCATCTATAGAGAACAATAATGCTGAAACTTGTGCAAGGAAATTCGCAATTGAATAAAGCACTAATAAGCTATTTCCTATTCCATAATAATTTCCTAATTTCTTAAATGCATAATATGCTCCATTCATTTTAAGATCTGGAGGGATATCATTAGAATTAAACATCATCCCCATTGCAAATGATCCTAAAAATGCAGTTACTGCAACCATTACAGCAAGTGCTATCATTCCTTTTGCAAATCCTTTTTTCTTATCTTTCATATTATTTACATATGGAGACATTTTTTCAGCTCCACCAACTGCGAAAACTAACATCGCTATTGTTGTAAAATACTTAAAATCAAATGTTGGTATAAATGAATGCAATGTTATATGTGGTGTTGCACTTTTTATTCCAACTAATGCAGGTGCCGCAAGCATTAATAATATATAAAGAATCGACATCACAAACATTGATATTCCAGCTATAGAACCTATGACTTTAAGTGACGTCATGCCTTTTGAGGCAACCCATAAAAATATGAAAAATATAACTAAAGTAATTCCTTGTAAAATTAAAGGATTTACATGGTCTACTAATTGACCATTTTGGAATGTTGCCCATCCAAGAGATATTAAAATCCCTTGTGGTTTTTGTGCAAGATATGGAATATGAACAACCCAATATGTCCATCCCGCTAAATATGCAAGTGTTGGACCCATAGTTTTTCTAATCCAATAACTTACTCCACCTTTTCCCTCACTAAAAGTAGAACCAAGTTCTCCTACCATTAAAGCATATGGTACAAAATATAAAAATAATATAAGTACCCAAGATGTTATTACTGATAACCCCTGGTTTGCATAGTTATTTACTATATTTCCAAAGCCCCAAACAGCAACAAACGCCATCAGCCCTAGGTTATACCACATAAGCTTCTTATTATTTTCGCTCCCCATTTTATTCTTCCTCCTAAAAATTCAATTCATAATTAAACTTTAAATATTATTGCAAAAATTTATTATTTACTAAAAATATTCCTCAAAACTTTTATTTTAAAACTTTGACAACCTCATTCTATCATTACAGACATTTTTAGACAACTTTTATACATTAATAATTAATCTTTTTGAACCTATATTTGTTAATAAATTAATATTAAAGAAATATTTTTGTAACTTTATATTCAGGTAATAAAGAAATGATTTTTCATTTTAAAAATCTTGCATTTTTTATAAATAACAAAAAAAAGATAAAATAATGCAATATTTAATCATTTAAACTTGCATTATTTTACCTTTTTCAGCTAAAATCTAATTCTAATCTGCATTTTAGTATATATTCTTTAAATTCTTTAGATTCATAACCATATTCTTTTAACATTTCAACTATATTACTCCCTATAATCACGCCTTCAAATTTATTTTTTACTCTTTTTATATTTTCAATTTCCCCCATACCAAACCCAACTAAAATTTTATTATTTAACTTCTTATTAGTATTATTTAAATCATAAAATAACTTATCAAAATCTATATCTCCCCTTCCTGTTTTTCCTTTATGTGATATACAATATATAAACCCATCTATATGCTCTTTAATATGATGCAACTCTTTACTTTTTATTACTTTTATATTTATCAAATCTTCTTTTCTTGCCATCTCATTTAATTCTTTATATTCATAATCTGGAACTATTAAAGCATCTACTCCACAATCTTTTAAATGCTTAAAAAACAATTTATCATCACACTTTACTATTTCATTTTTATAAGTCATAAATACTATCGGAACTTCTGTATATATTCGTAGTTTTTTAACTGTATTAAACAAGTTATCAAGCTTAATTTTATCTTTTGCTCCATCTAAATACGCTTCTTTTATAACTTTTCCATCCATATATGGGTTTTCTCCACCAAATCCAATTTCAATGATATCAACACCATTTTTCTCCATCTCAAGTACACTCTTTATCATAAAATCTTCATTCTTAAAATTCAAAGGTATAAATCCTACAAATATTTTTTTATTACTTATTTTCAAATACTCTCTTAATCTATTTTTCAAAAACATGCCTCCCTTTATTTCCTTCTTTACCCTCTATATAAATTTCTTCAAAACTATTCTTTATTTTTTGTAAACAAAAGATGAAAGTTTTTGCATAAGTTTTAAATTTTTCAAACCACCTTTTTCAACTCCCGAACTAATATCTACTCCATAAAATTCATTAATCTTTACTAAATCACTAATGTTCTCAATATTGATTCCACCAGCTATAATTAATTCTTTAGTATCTATATTTTTTAAAATATCCCAATTAAAAATTTTTCCACTCCCCCCAATTGCAGAATCTACTAAAATTCTTTCTACTTTCCCCTTAAATTTATTTATATCCTGTTCTAAATTTTCATTTCCACATAGAACTTTCCAAGTTCTCTTAAAATCCAAATTTTTTATATACATTAAATCTTCTTTCCCATGCAGTTGTATAATATCAACATCATGCATTTTCACAAATTTTTTTACCAAACTCAAATCATCATCTTTAAAAACAGCTACTTTTTGTATTCTACAATCTAATTTTTTTATAATTTCATCATAAATTTCAAAACTAATTTTTCTCTTACTCTCTGTCATAATAAATCCTGCAAAATCACATTTTACTCTATTCAAAGCTAAAATTTCTTCTTTACTTTTAATACCACAAATTTTCAAAATCATTTTATATTTCCCCTCATAAAATATTCTCCAATCAGGCATCCCCTAACTCCTAATCCTTTAAGATATTCTATATCTGCCTCACTACAAACTCCACTTTCTGAAATTAAGATACACTCCCAATCTACAAACTTCATTAAATTTTCAGTATTTTTTAAATCTACCGCAAAAGTCTTTAAATTTCTATTATTAATGCCTACAATATTAGGTTTTAACTTTCGCACCATATCTATTTCTTCTTCACTATGGACCTCAACTAAAATATCTAACCCTAGGGCTTTTGCATAATCATAAAATTCATAAATCTTCTCATTTAGAATAGCTACTATTAAAAGTATTGCGCTAGCACCATAAATATAGCTCTCATAAATTTCATATTTATCTATTATAAAATCCTTTCTAAGAACTGGTTTTGTCAAATATTTAATACCATACTCTAAATAATCTAATGAACCTAAAAAATAATTTTCTTCAGTCAAAATTGAAATCGCTGAAATATCTTTATTTCTTTCATAACTCTTTAATATCTCCTCAAAAGGAAAATCATTTGATATTACACCTTTTGAAGGAGAAGCTTTCTTTAATTCTCCTATATAACTAAAAGATTTATTATTTAATGCTTCATAAAAACCTACAGAACATCTTTTAAATTTTAAATTACTATTATGAGATTTTTTTTCTACTATAGCTAATTTCTTTTTCTCGACTTTTACTCTCTTATCTTCACATATTTTATCTAAAAACATCTTATCCCCTTATTACTAACTTTTATTAATTCCTCTAATTTTTTTAATGCTAGCCCTTCATCTATAAGCTTATTTGCAAGCATAATCCCTTCACTTATACTGCTCGTCCGCTCAAATAGGTAAAAAGAAAATCCAGCATTAAGAACTGCTATTTCTCGCTTTGGTCCATTTATAACTCCACTTAAAATACCTAATATTAACTTTGCATTATATTTTTTATCTCCACCTTTTAACTCTTTAATTTCACATAGTTTAAACCCATACACCCGTGGATCAAGTTCATATGATTTTATACTTGCTCCTTTTATTTCATAAATATTAGTTATTGATGTTAGACTAATTTCATCCATCCCTTCTGTAGAACTTACCACTGCCCCTCTTTTTATTCCGAGTTCCTTTAAAATAACTGCAAGATCCTTTCCTAATTTTATATTAGAAACTCCAATAAGTTGATCTGAAAGAGTAAATGGATTAACAAAAGGACCCACTAAATTTAAAATTGTTCTAACTCTAAGATCCTGCCTTACTTTTTTAAATTTACCAAGAGCTTTATGATATAATGGTGCAAATAAAAATACTATTCCAACTTCATCTAAAATTTTAACAGCTTCATTTTCATCAGCCATAATATTAACACCTAGTTCTTCTAATACATCAGCACTCCCACATTCACTCGAAATAGCTCTATTTCCATGTTTTGCAATTTTTATACCACCACTTGCAAGAATTAGAGAACTTAAAGTGGAAATATTAAAAGTATTAAGCCCATCTCCTCCTGTTCCACATACATCAGCTACTGCTATAGGATAGTGTATTTTATTAATACTATCATTAATTCCATTTATAATTCCTAAAACCTCCTCACTACTCTCTCCTTTCATAGCTAATCCTACAAGTATTGCTGCAAGTTCGCTCTCTTCAAAACCCTCATTAACAAAAATGTTTATAGTTTTTCTCATATCATCCATTGATAAATTTTTTTTACTCATAAGATTCATTAATATCTCTTTATTTAACACAGCAAATCCCCCTAACAAAATTCTTAATTATTTGTTTTCCATCTTTAGTACCTATTGACTCTGGATGAAATTGAATTCCGTATACATCTTTCCCCTTAACTTTAACTCCCATAATTGTGCCACTTGGTAACTGTGCTATAACTTCTAATGTATTAGGTAAATTTTCTTTTTTTATTATTAATGAATGATATCTCATAGCTTCAAACTTAGAATTTATAGCTTGTAAAAGCATACTTCCCTTATTTAAAATTATTGATTTTTTACCGTGAATTATTTCAATATCTCTAACAACTGTTCCTCCATTTTTAATCCCTATTGCTTGATGCCCAAGACATACTCCTAAAATAGGAACCTTTCCTGAAAACTTTTCAATTACATCTAATGATATATTAGAATCTTCTGGACGCCCTGGTCCTGGTGATATTATTATTCCATCTAAATCTAAAGCTTCAATCTCGTCTATAGTAATAGCATCATTTCTCACCACTAAAACTTTAGTATAAAATTCCCCAACCATTTGATATATGTTATAAACAAAAGAATCATAATTATCAATTATCAGAATCATTTAAAGTACCTCCATTAAAACTTTCATCTTATTTATAGTTTCCTCATACTCTCTTTCTTCATCTGAATCATAAACTATTCCAGCCCCTGCCTGTAAATAAGCCTTATTTCCCTTTTTTATAATAGTTCTAATAGTTATAGCAAAATCTAAATTTCCATTTAAAGAAAAATATCCAACAGCCCCAGAATAAACTCCTCTTTTATAATCTTCTAACTCTTCTACAATTTCCATGGCTCTAAATTTTGGAGCTCCTGAAACAGTTCCAACAGGTAAGACACTTTGTAATAAATCAACACCATCTTTATTATCTTTCAAGATTCCGTTAACAGTAGAAGATAAATGCATAACATGCGAAAATTTTTCTATTTTTAAATATTCAACTATCTTCACACTTCCAAATTCACAAACCCGTCCAAGGTCATTTCTTCCAAGGTCAACAAGCATATTATGCTCTGCTAATTCTTTTTTATCGTTCAATAATCTATCTATGCGTGCCTCTTCAACTATCACATCATCATCTCGTTTTATAGTTCCTGCAATAGGGTTCGTAACACATTCTCTATTATTTAAAGACACTAATACCTCTGGTGAAGTCCCTATAATAGAAAAACTAGAATAATCTAAACAATACATATACTTAGAGTAATTTATAGCTTTTAAACTTTTATAAATCTCAAAATTCTCTTTTTTAGTTAATTTCACTACTCTATTAGATAGGACAACCTGGAAAACAGCACCGTCTTTTATATACTTCTTAGCTTTATTTACCTTGCTACAAAAGCTCTTTTTATGCTGATTCAAAGTAAATATATTAATATTTCCAATGTTCTTTTCATCATTTTTTGCTTTTATTTCATATTCATCCTCAAAATCTTCAAACTCATAATTACAAGTTTTTAAATTAATTTCAAAAGTTTTTTCTAATTGTTTATCATAAACAAAAATATTTTCATAAAAGCCCATTATCATATCATCAACACATATTTCATCCATATTTATAAAATCTAATTTTTGTTCAAATTCTTGAACCATATCATATGATATATATCCTAAAAATCCCCCAACAAAAGGGAAACGTTCATCCTCAAGTTTATTTTCACTAATTATTTTTCTAATAAAATCAAAACTCTTTTCTTTGATTTCCTTATATTTAAAATTATTATTAACTATAAGAACTTTACGCTTTCTACATACAACATAAAATTTTGCTTCTAGCCCAAAATAGATAAACTCATTATCTTTTTTAGAAATCTCAAATAAAACTTTAGGCAACTTACTCTTTACATAAAATTTTTCTAAGTCAGTTAAACTCATTTTTATTTCTTTTACTGAAAATCTCATTTTACAACACCTCCTAAATAAAAAAAGCCACCTCGCCCATATTATGGGACGAAGTGACCGTGGTGCCACCCATATTCACAGCTAAAAACATATAATAAAATCAAATCTTTTACAAAATACCTCTAGAAAATAAATTTGTAAAAAATAAACTCCCCTAATAAAAATCAGGAGAGTTAAACTCTTATATGCCACCTAGCTATTTTCTTAAATCAGATACAGAAATTTTACTTCGATATCCTGCTCTTTTAATGGGAGCTCCCATCTAAGTCTACTAAAATTCAACCTAGCTTCTCAAAGATCCATTCACTAAAATGTACAGTGCTTAGATTTCACCATCCTAAACTCTCTTTAACTTACCTCTTTTAGCTACTACTTCTTATCATAGAATTATCAATAATATTATTTTAATTTATTATATACAAAAAACAAAAATTTGAGAACAATATAAAAAAAATTTATTATTTTTAATTTTTTATATTATTTATCAAATAATATTCTATCTTTACCACTTTCTTTAGCCTTATATAAAAGCATATCTGCCTCATATATTAAATCATTTATATTCTCATTTTTCCAAATAATAGCTCCACCACTTACAGTTATAGCTACGTTTTTACTAAGATTCATCCCTAAAATAGAAATCTTAATTTTCTGTATTAAAATATTAATATTAATATCATCATCTACTAAAATAGCAAACTCTTCTCCACCAAAACGCCCAATATAGCCTCTATCTTTTATAATATCCTGTATAATTGCAACTAAGTTTACTAACACTTCATCCCCAAAACTATGTCCAAAAGTGTCATTTATCTTTTTAAAATTATCAACATCTAAAATAAAAAAAGTAAAACTTCTATTTTCTTTAATATAAACTTCCATCTTTTCAATAATAAATTGTCTGCTATAAGCTTTTGTTAGATAATCTACCTTTATAAATTCTTTTAATTCTTTTTCTTTTATTTTTCTTGCTGTAACTTCTATTTTCATTCTATATAACAAAAATGCAAAAATTAAAATTAAAACTAGATACATCAAATTTATTTGTTTAGATAAATCTACTATTTTTCTTTTTTTATTATAGACTTCTTCAAGTCCTCGCTTTTCCTCATTTATTTTTTCATATCCAACTTTCACCATAGAATCAGCAAGTTCTCCTCTCACCGAATCTTTATTATAAAGTTTTTTATATTTAACAATTAAGGAAATATATTTTTCATTATCAATCTTCAAATTATTGCTAAGAATTAAGATTTGCTCTAAAGAATATAAAATATTAGAATAATCTTTATTTTTTTCAAATTCAACAAATGCCTTATCATAATACTCATATGCTAAATTATAATCTTCTTTATTCTTATAAAACTTAGCTACAAGTTTATATATAATTCCTTTATTAAAAATCTCTTTTTCTTCTTCATATTTCTTAGCAAAAATCTTAAATATTTCATTAATCTCTTCATTTCTATTTTCATGTTTATTTTTTCTAATTAAAACATCTAAAAGATACACATGTGAACTTTCAAAATATTTTGGACTTTCAGTTCTAATTATGTCAAGGTACTCCCTAGCATAGCTCTCTGCCTTTGCTAAATTTCCTATATATAAGCTATATACATATTTAGCATACACAGTTATATTTTGCTCAAAGTTATCATTTTCAGTAAGTTCGCATAATTCATTATAATAAACTTTAGCCATTTCACTCATCTCAAAATTTGATGCAGTTACAAGTAATCCTGCTAAAACATTACTTCTTATTCCATTTTGTCCTTTTTTGCTAACACCCTCAATTTCATCATTTTGCAAAACTTGATATATTTCATTTGCCATATTTATTCCTGAAATATACTCTCCTTTAGCATAAGCTATATTCATTAAACTATTGCTAGCATTTAGCAAATAAAAATAATTTTTCTTATCTAATTGTAAAAATATTTCCCTAGCACTTTTAAAATATTTTCTAGCAAGTTCATTGTCTGCATTAATGTATGAATTATATCCTATAAAATAATTTATTTTAGCAAGATCTGTTTGTTTATTTAAATATTCCTTCTTTTGTTTAATCTCATCTAAAAGTTTTATATATTTTTCATTAACGATTTTATAATTATCTTGTACTATAAACTCTCTTTCTAGAAATTTTTTTTCCTCTTCACTGAGCAAAACTTCCTTCTCTTTTTCATTTACAATTTTTATCAAACGACAATTCAATATAATCCCACAGATAATAAGAATACCTAATAGGCATATCACTACTCGCTGAAAATACTTACTCTTCATAGTTTTTTAACTCCTATAAAAATTTAATAAGTTAATTATCGTTACCCATTTACAATTCTTTAATAACTTACAAAAAATTACACTTAGAATAAACTTCTAAGTGCAATTTTTATCAAATTATATATTTAAATTAATTTTCTTATTTTTTAAAATTAACTATTACTTTAAATAAATCTCCATCAATACTAATATTTAAAGTTCCTCCTTGAAGTTCTACTAAACTATTAGCTATTGAAAGCCCTAAACCTGAACCTTCTGTATTTCTTGAATCATCAGCTCGTTTAAATCTTTCTTTAAGCTCACTTGGATCGCAATTAAGCTCATATGCAGACATATTTTTAATTTCAAATATAACGTTATTTTGTGTTTCTTTAAGGTCTATATATACCCTACTATTTTCCATTGAATACTTAAGAGTATTACCTATAAGATTTTCAAACACCCTCCACATTCTAGCTCCATCAAGATTTAAATAAATTTTATCCTCAGGTAAATTTAGTTTATAGCTAATAGTTGAATCTTCAAATTTTTCTCTAAATTCAGCAGTAGTTTGCCTTAATACTGAAACTATATCAATTCTTTCAATATTCAATTCAATATTTCCAGTTGATGCTTTTGCTGCTTCAAATAAGTCTTCAATTAAAGTTTTTAATCTCTTTGATTTATTATCTAAAATCTTAATATAGTCTATCTTATTTTCTTCTTTTATATCAGCTCTTTGCAATAAATCAACATAATTTATAATAGATGTAAGTGGAGTTTTCAAATCATGTGAAACATTTGTAATAAGCTCTGCTTTCATCCTCTCACTTTTTAACTCTTCAGCTATTGCTATTTTAAACCCTTTATCTATATCTAAAAGATTTGATCTAATTTGGTCTAATTCCCTAACCTCTTCCTTAGTAAAATTAATATCAAAATCTCCTTTAGCAATTTTAAGTGTTTGCTCATTTATTTCTTCTAATTCATTCTCAATAACACTTATTCTTTGAAGCTCTTTACGTAATATCTGTCTACATATTACAAAAGTTACTCCTATACCTATAAACACTACTAAAACAATAGCTATTATGCTTAGCATATTAGAATAATATCCAAATACATATAAAAATGTTTTTTCTATTACTATATATATAACACCATATATAGTAGCTATAATTAAAGCTAAAATTAGAAGTATTAACGTATATACAATAGTATCTAATATTCTTTCAGAAATATTTTTATCATTGCTTCCTTTTGTACCCTTTAAATCAAAAGCTTTGATATCAAATAATCTCTTTTTAATAAAATTCAACTTACTTCCTTTTTTAATGCTTGTACTTTTATTAAAATTCAGAAAGTTTTTTCTTATATTAAATATAAATAATTTTTCTTTATCAAACCTACTTCTTATGCCCATTTTATTCATATAAGCAATATCACTTGCACAGAACAAAAATGTGAAAATCATATATAAACTTCCCATTACTTCTATGATAATATTCCACATATCTAGATAGAATCCACCATGTAAAATCATAGGAATATAATATGGTCTATACATAAAAAAATTAATAACTGAAAATAAAATCCAAATAACTAAAATTATATCTATTGGTATCCTTCTAAAATTACTAAATATTTTCTTTCTAAAATTTAGCATTCCAATTAAAACTAAAAAAACTGCTATTATAGCTATCACTATATAAGACTTATCATGATTTTGACTATTTTTACTCTCTGCTTTAAATGCTTCATTAAATATTCCTGTCTTAATTATATCTTTAGGTAAATAGATAATTAATTTTTTTATATTGCCAACTTCTTTTATTTCATTAGATACACCTTCTATATATCCTATTCCACCAAAATATGCATCACTTTCATTAACTCCCTCTGAAATAAAAACGGCATTTGTATCTGTATATAAACTCCAGTAGTATCCATTTTCCAAACCAAAATCATTATGTGAATCAATTTCTTCTAAACTATTCTCATGCACATAAAGCGATCTAAACTCAAATTCTGATTTTCTATCATCTTTTAACATCTTTTGAAAATCTTTAAATTTTTTATCATATAACTGATTTGTATATGCTATCTCTCCATCTCTTTTTTTGATAAAGTTTTGATATTCTACCTTTGCAATTCTATCTACTTCTAATAGTTTATCTTTATTTAAACTATCTGATTCTTCATTAAAAATTTTATTTATTATTTCATACTCAAAATTCTCTCTTTCATGTATTCCATTAGATTCTGCTAAAAGTTTTGCTTTAATCTTTTCACTAGTTTCATTAATTCCAAAAACTTTGATAACTTCATCACTAAGAAGATTTAGAACTTTTCTATAAACCTCTTTTTTAGAATAATTAATATGCTTATTATATTCTACTTCTATTACCTTTTTATAATTCTCTTCATTTTTATATAATTCTTTATACATAATCGGAATTATTGTATCTTTAATCTCTGTACCTAAATACTCACTTACTTCATTTCGCAATAAACTATTAGCTTTAATAAACTTTACATTAGTATAATAACTATAGATAGGTTGTACCATCACTATCATAATTGCCAAAATAACAGTTATCACTATAGCTAAAAATGATTTTCTATTTTCCTTAAAATTTTCAAAACCTCGTACACTAACTTTGGATTTTATACCCAATCCCCCACACCACCTTTAAATATCTTGGTTCTCTTGGATTTATTTCTATTTTTTCCCTTATTCTTCTCACATGAACTGTAACGGTATCAGCATTTATAGCTGGTTCATTCCAAACTTTTTCATAAATTTCTTCTATGGAAAATACTCTATTCTTATTTTTAATTAATAATTCAAGTATTTTATATTCAATAGGTGTTATTTTAACAAGCTCTCCATCTACCTTTAATTCTTTAGATGCTACATTAAGTTCTACCCCTCCAACTTTTAAAATCTCTACTATATTTTCCTGTTCTTTCATCTTTGTATATGTTTTATGTCTTCTTAACTGTGATTTAACTCTAGCAATAAGCTCTAATGGATTAAATGGCTTTGTTAGATAATCATCAGCACCTATATTAAGACCTAATATTTTATCAGTATCTTCTGATTTTGCTGATAAAATAATAACTGGTATCTCTCTATTTTCTCTAATTTTAACTAAAGTCCTAATTCCATCAAGCTTTGGCATCATAATATCTAATATTATAAGATCTATATTTTCATTTTCCATAAGAATTTCTAATGCCTCTATTCCGTCAAAAGCTTTAAAAACTTCAAACCCTTCACTAGTCAAATATATTTCTATAGCATTAGCAATCTCCCTTTCATCATCCACAACTAAAACACTTAATTTATTCATATTTTTTATCCCCCTTAGTTTACTCTTTTAAATTATATCAACCCCTTTATAAATTTTTCTAAACACTATTTAAATTTTTAACAAACATCTTTCTATTTGATAGCTAGTATAGAGAAGATTTTTAATATTACTTCTTTCTAAAATATAAATCCTATATTAGATAGAATTTCAATAATCTCTAACTACTAAACTCAAGTTATATAAAATACTTTTTCTTTTATCTATTACTAATAAAAAATATGAGTATCAAAAGGACTAGCTATGCTTTAATTAAATATTAAAACATAAAACTTACAAACTTCTATTTTAAATCCTTACAAATTTTGAAAGAAACACTTTAATATTTAGAACAAAAAATATAAAGTCATCTTGAATTAAAACAAAATATTTTTATTGACAAACAATAAATAATGAAGATATTATATGAGTAGAATATTTTAAAACATACAAATTAACGAGGTGAAATAGATGACTAAAAGTCTAAGCACTAAGGTGCTTAACATAATTTTAACGATAGGAATAATAGCAACTATTTTAATTTTCATTGGCTCACCATTTATTTTTGGTGCACTTTTTAAAACTACAGGAAATGTCGACTTAATTAGTACAGCAGCTTTTTATTCTGTGATACTCGGATTCATGCTCTGTGCACTTCCATATATCATAGCTCTATTTAGCTTAAAAAATTTAATAAAATTAATTTCTAAAAATCAATCTTTCTCACTAAAAAGTATAAAAATATTAAATATTATTTCTATCTGTTCTTTTAGCGAGCTAATATTATTTGTTCTTTGTTCAAATATAATCAAAAGAATTTTCATAGAGCATTTTGAATATATACTTTTAACACCAGTAACTATAGTTATTGCTTTTATTTGCTTAACTTTAGGCTTTTTATTTCTAATACTTGCCAAACTATTCAAAAATGCACTAGAATTAAAAGAAGAAAATGATATGACAATTTAGAAAGGAGATACATATGCCTATACTTGTAAATCTCGATGTTATGATGGCAAAAAGAAAAATAAGTTCTACTGAACTATCAAATCAACTAGGAATAACAATGGCTAATCTTTCAATATTAAAGAATAACAAGGCTAAAGCTGTTAGATTTTCCACATTAAATGCAATTTGTGAAATACTAAATTGTCAACCTGGAGATATTTTAGAATATGTAGAAGAAAATGATCCAAGACTTAAGTAACTTAAGACTTGGTCTTTTTTTATTGTTATTTATATATAATAAATTACAATAATAAAAGGAGATTTTAATATGATAATGAAACTTCTATCTATGTTTATGATTTCTATTATCCTTCTAAGTTTTATCTCTATTTTAGCATTAATATTTAAAGCACCTAAAAATAAAAATTCCCATTATTTTATTTTTTCAATTGTATTCTCTATACTATTAACAGCTATAGCTTTAACCTCAGAACCTTCTAATTTTTATATTTCTAGAAGTATAGTAATTTTTATGTTTCCCTTAATATTAATATCAAATATTTTATATTTTAAATGTAAGAAGAAAATTCTAGCAAGTATTCTACTTGCTTTAAGTATAATTATTTCATTACTTATTCTAGTATTTTAAATTAAAATTAATAATTTTAATTTCTAGAGATCTATCTCTTAATATGCAAATAAAAATAAAATCTTATCAAAGGCTATTATATATTTATAAAATTTAAGAAAACTTTTTGAACTAATTCCTAATATAAATAATTAATAAAAAAAATCCGCTTATTAGAATTGATATTAACCTAATTCTTAAATATAATTATTCTATCTAAAAAAAATATGGAGGCTTTCAATGAAAAGTGAAATTTACTTTTTCTCTGGTACAGGGAACTCTCATTATGTAGCTAAAACTCTTGGTTTTGGGTTAGAAAACTCAAAACTTATACATATTGGCGGACTTGATTTATCAAATGAAATAAAATCTGATGCAAATGTTATAGGAATTGTTTTTCCGACCTATTTTTATGATGCACCAGATATAATAAAAAACTTTATAAAAAAACTAAATGTTGAAAAATCAACCTATATATTCATCTATCAAACATGTGGTGGAAATGTTGGAAACTCTTCTTACACATGTAATTCATTATTAAAAGAAAAAAATTTAAAATTAGCTAACCATTTTAGTATAAAAATGCCTGATAATTGTGTTTTATTCTCGTCAATAGAAGAAGAAAATCAAAAATTGCTTGATTCAGCATTAAAAAAAATAAATCAAGACCTTATGCAAATACAAAACTTTAAAACAAAAGTAGCAAATAAACCAAAATTTAAATATAAAGTTATAGGAAGTTCTTCACTAAAAAATGTTTGTATTTCTTTCATGAAATTTAAAAACTTTAAAGTTAACGAAGATAAATGTACTTCTTGTAAAATCTGTAAAAAAGTATGTCCTATAGGAAATATAGAATTCGTAAACGGACAAAAGATTCCTAAATTTAAAGAAAAATGTGAAATGTGTTTTGCTTGTATACACTACTGCCCAAACTCATGCATAAAACATGGAATGATGAAGAAAAAAGAAAATTACCAATATCATAATCCCAACATTTCAATGATAGAAGTTATAAATAAGAAAAAACATCTAGATTAATTTCTAGATGTTTTTCTATTATTAATGACCTTGTTTCCATATTTTATTACTTATCCCCTTTTTCAAATAAATATTTATCCATAAATCTTCCTCTTATATTTAATGATATTATCCCTATTAAAATTACTCCTACTATTATTACGTCTGCTATTATTTCTTTCATATTTCTTATCGTTGCCTTTTTCTTATAAGCGTCTGCTATTATCTATCATTTAGACTTGCATATTTTTTCGTCAGCCTTCTTTAGATATACAAATATTATAATTGCTTTCTGCTATATAAATGGCAACTACCTCCTCTATAATTATTTTTTTGCTTTTAATATTTTTTACTTTTTTCATCAACTACGTAGTCTATCTTCAATAAATTTAAAATTCCCCCCTATATCAAATTTAGATATCAATTTCCGATATCGTAATTTGATATTATCATAAAAAAAATAAAAATGCAATCAGAAATTTTTGTAGTCCTCTCAAAAATTTCTGATTGCATTCATACACTAAATATAATTTATTCAGTTACCTCATGTGTAAGTTCTGCAAGACTTGCTTTTAAATCAGCTAATAAAGTCTTTCCTTCTTCTGTTGTCTTATAATATTTTCTTACTTTTCCATCAACAACTCTCTCATTTTTTTCTAAAAGATGTTCTTCTACCATCGTTCTAAAAATAGGATATATTGTACCTGGGCTTACTTTATATCCATGTTCCTCAAGTTCTTCTATCATCCAAGATCCATAAAACTCACCTTTTTCACCATGATGCAAAATGTGTATGTATATAAAGCCATTAAATATTTTTCTTATGATATGATTTTTCAAACTAATTAACCTCCTAAGCTATTTCCTATTCTACCAATAAAATCTATTGATATAAATCAATCTTTCTACGTCTTTAGTCTTCTTTTTATGAAAACAAAGAAATTTGTTGCTAGATAAAACTTTATTGTAGCATTAAACTAAAACAAGTTCTATCTACTAATTTAATCTACGTTTATATTATAAACTAAGTATTATTAATATTCTACATAGTTTATAAGTAGTATTAATAGATTCCATAGGTACTATTTATAAAAAACATCTTACGCTATTAATTGAATATACGAATATTTTTTATGAAATAAATATTTTATAAAATTTTACAAAAAAAATAGAGCTTTCGCTCCTTAATTTCTTCTTAAAAGTTAACTTTAATATATCGATATATTTCAATTATAACTTTCTATTTTAATTTTCTTCCAAATATCATGAATATTACTTGTAATGCCATTTGTACGTCCTCCTTTAGCTTTATTTTTTTATTTTTTTAATACTTGCGCCTGTATTGTTATCTATCTTATCCTTTTTTTCGATAAGTGTCAACACTTTTTTGCAAAAAAAAAATAAATACCGAACATTATTTTGTTTTTTTTATTTTAACCACAATTTTTCTACTAAATGAATACATTTTCAGCCCAAAAGTATATTTAAAAGTTTGTAATATTTAATTTAGTTTTTTCTTTTTAGTAAAATAATGATAGTATAATATTTAAAGTACATTTAAAGTACATTTAAAATATTTTCGCATTGGAGGATTACAAATGAAAAATTTTAGAATTGAAACATTAAAAATCGAAAGTTTTGGTAACGGGAGAAATCTTTTAATTTACCCAACATTACTTGTAAACGACACAGAAGCTATTTTAATAGATACTGCTTATCCTGGTCAGTATGAAATTTTAAAGGAAGCAATACAAAAACATATATCTTTAGATAAATTATCAACAATAATATTAACTCATCATGATATAGATCATATAGGTAATTTAAAAAAATTCAAAGAAGAATTCCCTAACATTACTATATTATCATCAAGTATAGAGGCTGACTATATAAGTGGGAAAAAAGAACCTTTAAAATTAGCTAAGCTATCTCAAAATGTTCCTTTCGTAGATGAAGCAACTAATAACTTTTATCATATGCTAAAAACTGTATTCCCAACTTTATATACAGATGTAGATAAAACTTTTGAATTTGGAGATGTTTTAAATCTTATAACAAATATAAAAGTAATAGGAACTCCTGGGCATACATTAGGACATGTTTGTTTATATATCCCTGAAGAAAAAGCCTTAATAGCAGGTGATACTATGTCATTAACAGATAATAAAATTGAGCCTATAAACGAATTTTATAACTATGATACAAAAGAAGCTAAAAACTCTTTAAAAAAATTAGAAAATTATGAAATAGAAAAAGTTCTTTGCTATCATGGTGGAGAATATATAGGTAAACTAGATTTAGAAAAATTATTATAAAATAATAAATCTTAATATAAATTAAAACAGTAGTAAAATTTTAGATTTTTACTACTGTTTTTTAATTTTACTCATAAAATCTACTCCTTTTAATAAATTCATAATAACTATTTAAAGCTATTAGTTATCAAATAAATTTTTTAAAATATAAAAATACTGCGTTTAAAAATGTTTCATACAAATTTAAACGCAGCACTAAGTTATATTAAAAATTACTTTTGATGCAACTTTTTTATCTTTTTAAATTATTTAACTTCAAACCATCCTGACATAGAGTTTATTGCTCCTGCCATTTTTGCTGGTATTACTTGTTTTTCTATTTCACTCATTATAACTGCACTCTCTGGAGTTTCTCCATTTTGAACTTTACTAAGCCATTTAGCATCTGTAACTAATGCGTGACCTACAGCTATTAAGTCATAACCAACTTCATTTAAAGCTTCTTGTGCATTTTCTTTAGTTTTAACTTGCCCAACACCTATTAAAGGCTTTCTTCCTGCAATTTTTTCAACTAAAACTTTTCCTATCATTATGCTACTATCTTTCATGCTAGGAGCTTTATAATGTCCAAGTGAAACACTTAAATAATCTAATTCCTCGTCTGATAACTTATCTACAAGTGCAAGAGTATCCTCTAATGATATTCCTGGAACTTCTGCTTCTTCTGGTGAAAATCTATATCCAACAATAAATTCATCATTAGCAAAATCTTTTTTTGCTTTATTTGTAGCTTTAATTATTTCAAGAGGTAATCTCATTCTATTTTCAAGACTTCCTCCCCACATATCATCTCTTCTATTTGAATGAGGTGAGAAGAATTGTTGAATTAAGTATGTGTTAGCCCCATGAATTTCAACTCCATCAAACCCTGCTTCTACTGCTCTTCTAACTGTTTGATAGAAACCATCTATAAATTTTAAAATTTCATCATTTGTCATAGCTCTTGGTTCTGGCATACCATCAACAGGTCCCATAAGTGTGTGATTAGGTTTAACTGCTGAAGCACTAACTAATTCATACTTACTTGCATCCCCCATTCTTCCAGCATGGAATATTTGAAGTACTGCCTTAGCGCCACCTTCTTTTATAGAATCAGCTAATTTTTTTAGAGATGGTATAAACTCATCGCTTCCTGCAAAAAACTCATTTTCAAAACCTTGACCATTTTTTTCAAAGAAAGTACATCCTGTAACTACCATTCCTACTTCTTTTGATCTTTCTGCATAGTATTTAGCTTCATCATCAGCTACTGTTAAATCAGAATTTCCTGCCCATGTTGTCATTGGCGCCATTACTACTCTATTTCTTAATGTGATTTTGTCATTTAATTTATATTCATTAAACATCATATCAGCTCCTCTTTTGTTCAACTACAACTAGTATTTGTATTTTTCAAAAAACTACTAGTTAAATTTAAAACTCTTTTTAATATATTTAAATTATATATTTTTTATGCACATTTAAACAAGTACTGATATTTTTAGCCTATACAGACAAAAAGTAAAGTATTATGTAAATTCAACGCTTATGTAATAATTTCTATTTATCTTAAAATTTAATATGTCCAATAATATAAAAAAATATAGAAGTCTTAAATCTTTTAAAACTTCTATATCTTTACTAATTACAATTTTCTTCTTTAGCTATTTTAGCTATATGATTTTTTTCATTATAATTGAATCCCCACGCTCTTAACTCATTGAGTATTGGAATAACTGATTTACCCATTTCATTCAAAGAATACTCAACTTTTGGCGGTACTTCTTTATAAACAACTCTATTTATTAATTTATCTTCTTCAAGTTCTCTAAGTTGTCTAGTTAACATTCTCTCATTTATATTTGGTATAAGTCTTTTAAGTTCTCCATATCTCAAAACTTTATCTCTGCCTATATAATACATAATAATAGGTTTCCATTTACCACCTATAATATCAAGGGTTAATTCAAAGTGACAATTATAAATTTTTTCGCTTCTTTTGCTCATTTTATCACCAACAAATAATCATTTATCTGTAATTCCTTCTGTTCTGTAACCTATATCTCTATTGGCTAATTTATAGCCCTCTTCTATCATTTCCTCTTCTGATTTATCTTCACCAAGTAACGACTCTATAGTTATTTGGTTTCTATCGCTAAAATATTTTTCTAAAAGACATTTTTCTATATAATATTGATTTCCAAGCCCACCTTCATGCAATATATACTTCACATCAAATCCTTGATTATTAAGCACTCTGCCTATTAGTATACTTCTATGGCATCTTATTTGATCTTGCATAGCTCCAAGTAGTGCTATTCTATATCCCATCTTGCAACCTTTTTTAATTCTCTCTATGCCTTTTATAAAAATTTCTTCTTCTTTCACTTTTTCAAAATCGGCATATACTTTGTTCAAATAGGACTCTCGGCTTTGTCTTTTAGCACCAAATTCTTTACCCATGTAAATATATATAAAACCTTCTTTTTTTATTGTAGCTTCAAATATTTCTTTATTATACTGAACATTATAAGCTGAATATGGAGTTTCCCTTATGTCTACAACACAATTTATATTATATTCTTTTAACATTTCTACTAACTTTTCAAAGGGATAATTTGAATGACCTATTGCAAATATCTCCATAATTATTCACCCTTTCTCTTTTGTATCAAATTTTCAAATAAATTTATTTTAATAAACTTTTTGCATATATCTCAAATATTTCTTCTTTACTAACAATTTCAGGATGATTTTTAAGCTTTGCTATATTACTAGCAAACTCCTCACTCCATACTTTTAACTCTTCTTTAGTTATTTCTATATTTATACCCGTTAATTTGTCTAAAACATCATATAATTCGTCTTCTGAATTAAGTCCTAAAAGACTGTATATTTCATTAACTTTTTCTCTATTTTTAAATATTTTTAAATATTCCTTATAAAGACAACCATTAGCTAATCCATGTGGAACTCCCTTAAAGTAAGTCAAAGCATAACCCATACCATGTGGAAGAGATGTACCTGTTTGTGCTATCACTATTCCTGCAAGAGATGATGCAACCATAAGATTTTCCCTATCTTCAAATGTTAATTCACCTTTTAATAATCCGTTTAAACTTTTCCCCCATATTTTTAATGCACTTTGAGCTATACTATCACTAATAATATTCGCATTAGTATTTAAATAACCTTCTACTATATGTGACATAGCATCAACTGCTGTGTTTATAGTAACTTTCATATTCATATCTAACATATAACTAGCATCTACTAAAGAAACTACTGGAAAAATTTCTTGCCCTAAATTCTTTTTAGTTTTTGCCTTATTATCTGTCAAAATTGAATACTGAGTTGTTTCAGTCCCTGTACCTGCTGTAGTAGGAACTGCCACTACTGGTATTGCTTCTAATTTTTCACCACTAAAAATAGTCTCTGAAGTTAAAGAACTATTTTTTATCATAACTGCTATAGCTTTTGCTGCATCTATAGGAGATCCTCCACCTATACCTATAACAAAATCTACATTTTTCTTTTTCCCTATTTCACTTGCTTTACAGACAGTTTCTACTGATGGATTTTCCTCAACTTCATCAAATACTATATATTCTATATTTTCTTTTTTTAATGCTAAAGTTACATCATTAAGAGAACCATTAGCTTTTGAAGAATATCTTCCTGTAACTATTAAGGCTATCTTTCCTATTTTTAATTCTTCACTTTTTTCATTGACTATTCCTCTACCAAAGAATACTTTAGTAGGCATGTAATATTTATACATCTAATCACCTCATCATATAAGTCTAAAATTCTACTAAAACTAACTACTTTCTTCATTATACTAAAAAACAAGAAATTACTATAGATTTTATTTTATATCTATTCCATAAATAGTTCCATTTCTAGTCGCTACAACAAGCTTCCCATCAAAAATAGCTGGTGATGCCTCTATGTTCGCATCTAGCTTTAATGTATCTAATATACCACCTGTTTCTCCATCAATTAAAATTAAATTTCCTATTGAATCTCCTTGTAGTATATACCCCGCACCATTTTCATCATAAAAATCCACAGGTGACGACCACGCATATGCATCTAAATTTTTCTTCCACACAATCTGTCCATTTTTTTTATTCATAGCGACTAAAAGCCCTTTATTAAACCCTTCATATCTTGCAAAAGAAGCTATAACTAAATTACTTATACTCCCCTTACCAACTACAGGTGTAGAAAGCATCCCTCCATTTACAGGATCTTTTCCAACTAAAGATTCACAAGGATATTCTTTTTTCCAAATAGTTTCACCTGTTAATCCATCAATTTTTTTAAAAGTTGAAATTCCTCTCTCTCCTTGATGGTCTACTTCATTTCCTGTATATATAAAAGGATTATCCTTCTCTATATCTAAAACAATGGTTGCATCTGTATCATCTCCCGTGTAATCTAACCATATTGGCTTCATACTATTTAAATTTATACATTGTACACCACCCTTATTATCTGCAAAATACCCTAAATTTGAATAAGCAACTAAAGAACTCTCTATTCCTGCATAACCCTTAGCATCATAAATATACTTTGAAACCAAAGGTTTTATACTTATGCTTTTATTATTTTCATCAAGCTTAGTATTTAATTTAATCTTATATACGATACCATTTTCACCTAACACAAAAAGCGTATCTGTTTTTTTATCAATCAAAGGACTTGAATCAAATGCTCCCCAAGCTCTAGGAGCATCTGCATCGCTTGCTATTTCATATAACAATCTCCCATCTACTAAACTATAAATATTAAATCCAAAATTACCACCTTCATTAATCCCTTCTCCTACATACAATAATGGATATCCTCTTGGATCTATACTCAAACTTCCTTTAATAGGATTTCCAACAAATATTTTCTTTCTAGTCTGTTCCCCAGTTTTTAAATTAAGAAAATATATATTTCCATCTAAAGATGCATATATAACTTCTATAAACTCAGAATTATTTTTATTCTCCTCACTTAAATTCATATATTCTTTTTGCTCTTTTGTCCACTTAACTATTGATGGTTGTCCTGTCCACCCAGCTCCACCTCCCCAAGAACTAGATCCTGTAGTAAACTTCCAGTTAACTCCTAAAGAATTAACATTATTTTTAACTTTTCCATAACTAGGTGCTGTTCTAAAATTATTTCCTCTAAAAGTTAAAATTCCTTCTACATCTGAATATTGATCATCAAAAATTATATCCTCAGATTTAAATTCATTAAGTAACTTATGCTTTAACTCAGCTTGGCTTAACTCTGCTAAATTAAATTCTTTAAATGTATTTTTATCATTTATTTTTGTAAAATCCACATTCTCTTGTATTTCTTCTTTTTTTATATCAGACACATTTTTTTCTGTGTTTCCACATCCGCCTATTAACATAGTACCTAAAATTATAATCCCAAATAGAAATAGCTTTTTCATAAGCTCCCCCTTTATTTTAAAACTGTAAATTTTTTTCACATATAATTAATTTTATCAAAATATTTCCAATAAAATATACACTTATTGGAAATTTAATAAATTATTATATATTTAAATAAAAGTAATTGAGCCATAATTGTTAAAACTAAATTTTTTAATAAGCTAAATATTAAATCTATAAAAAAATGTAAAAGGCTGCATTGCACTAGGAATCAAACCCATGTCAATACAGCCTCTTATCATAACAACAAAATCAAGTTCAAATTTCTACTACTTTTTTAATTTCACAAAAATAGTAATATTAAAAACTTTAAATTTGTGTATCTCTCATTTCTATTTCAGTTCCTTCTGGTGCTTTTATCTTAAATAAATAGCCATCTTCAACTTTATAAATTTCTTTCCCATTCTTAAGTTTAAAATCATTATATCCTAGGTCTTTTATTCTCTTAAATTCTTCTTCAACATTATCAACCATAAAACACATGTGAATTATTCCTTCATTTAATTTATTCCATGGTTTAAATATATCTCCCTCTTTTGGTGTTTGAAGCTCAATCATAAAATCCCCAAGTTTTAACCAAGTATTATATGCTCTTTTATGAAAATTAGGTGTTTCTATTACTATTTCAAAGCCTAATATTCTAGTATAAAAATCTAATGACTCTTTATAATTTTCTGTTTGTATACAAATGTGATGTATTGCTCTCATAACATAATCTCCTTCTACTTTTTATTAATTTATGTAACTATATAATATATGTTAGCTATAAATATCTACTATCTTTAAATACGTTCTAAATAAAATCTAAAATCATTATAACATCTTCTACAAATAAATCTTATATATTTTCTAAGTAGAAATTTATATAATGAAGTATCAATAATTTTATAACTCCTAAAAATACAATCTAAAAAAACCTATAAAGTAATTACTAGTTGTAATTTTACTCCATAGGTTTATTTCAATATATTATTTATATTCGTCTAATATTTTTTCAATTCTTCCACTACATCCACCGCAACCATTGTTACTTGCTCCTGTGTCTGCTTTAATTTTGTCTAATGTATCTGCACCATTTTTGATAGATTCAATAACATCATCCTTTGTAACTTTACCACATCCACATACATATCCTGTTGATGCAGGTCCTAAAGTTCCTATAACTTTTGCCATGATTTCCGCCTCCTGTTTCAAATGAATATATATCATACTCTTTTTTTATTATAGTACAAACCTCTCTCTTATAAAAGTAAAATTTAATACCTATTTTTTATATTTATCAATAAGCATTTCTATTTGAAAATGACAAGATGCACATCCATTTGCATTTGCCATAGTTTTGAGCCTAACTTCTTCAACTGTATCAGCACCATTTTTTATTGCCTCAATAATTTTCTTTTCTGAAATTTTTATACATCTACAAACTATTTTTTCATCTTTTATATTTTCCAACAATATCACTCCTTATTTTCATGTTCTCTAATTATATCGCTTTTTATTTATTACTACATAAAATAAAATTATCAATTTTATATTTATATACACACTTTATAAAAAAAGAAAAGTGTTATTTTGCTAATAGCTAAAATAACACACCTCCAAATATATATCCACTAAGTAACATTATAATATTATACATACTAATTCCTAGCACAGAACTTATTAAAAATGAGCTAAATTTCACTCTTGAACTACCTTCTGCAATTGGTGCAAGTGTTCTAACAATAGGTAAAAATCTACATAAAACTCTTCTATACCCTCTATCACTAAAAGAATTTATTTTTGTAAAGCCATTTTCTAACTTTGGGAATTTTAAAACTAGCTTTTCTATCAATTTATTTCCTCCAAAATACCCTATATAATATAAAATTATACTAGCTAATACTCCACTTATAAGACATATAAAAATTGCAACTAAAAAACTTAAAATTCCTTTTGCTGATAATATTCCTATACCACCAAGTATTGGACCTGCTGCTAGACCTGGGAAATTCATATATTCTAAAAATACTAATATAAAAATTACTAATACTCCATATCTTAAAAAATAATCTAAAACTAACTCCATTAATATCTCTCCTAACATAAAATTTATTTATATATATATCATAAATTTTTATTATTACAGTTAGCTTTATCATTTATTCAATTATTATTACAATTTCATAATAATTGAATAAGCATGATTTTAGTTTGATTACTAAAATCATGCTTTTCCTATATCTTATTTATTAGCATCAATTAACTTTTTCACTTGTAATGTGCAACCATAACACCCATAAGCATTTGCACTAGTTTTCTCTTTTATTTTTTCTAGCGTATCTGCTCCATTTTTAATTGCGTTTATTATAGTACCTGCATTTACTTTCTTGCATCTGCAAACTATTTTTTCATTAGCTATATTTTCCATTAAAATTCTCCTCTAAAGTTACTAAAAGAAAAATCACTTTTTCTTCAAAACAAATTTTATTATTTTATATACATTTTAATTATAACAAAAAAAGTTCACCTATAAAGGTTATAAACCTTTATAAATGAACTCTATTCAAAATCAATTTATTGATTAATCCCAGTAGCCCTCATGTACTTTTGCTGCTTCTACTTCAACTGCATCTATAGGCCCTATGATAGTAATATCTTTCTGTCCCCTACTAAAAATTTCTCTACAAGGTAAATCAAAAGTAGGATTTTGTTCATTACTTCCAGTAAGTTCAAGAAGTCTTCTTTCTGTCATTCCATAAACCACTCTACCTATATTTGCCCAGTATATTGCACCTGAACACATAGCACAAGGTTCTGCTGTTGTATAGAGAGTACATGTCCATAAGAAATCCTTACTATATTTTTTAGATGCTTTCTCTGCTAAAGCTGTCTCAGCGTGACCTGTACATCTTTTTTCTGTTATCTCAACATTTCCTTGTTCTAGAATGATGTTACCTTCTGCATCTACTAATAATGCCCCAAAAGGTGTATTCCCAGAATCTCTAGCTTGTTGTGATAATTCAACGCATCTTCTTAAATAAACCTCATGATCTTTATATGACATATAATCATCTCCTAAAAATATATTACGAAGTAAATTTTAACACCCTAATGTGCATATTTAATAAATAATTGATGAACATTTATCGCAATATTTGTTAACAGTCCAAATAAAAAAAGATCACAAGATAATCCTTATGATCTAAAAATTTTTGTATAAAATCTATTTGACTATAAAGGAGTTACTAATAGCTAAACTAGATTTTAACATTTTTAAAAATTACTTAGTTAAATAAAGATATACAAGTTTTAATGTATTCTCCATTCCCTCGTAGTGTGTTCTTTCCATACCATGACTTGCATGAACTCCTGGTCCAATTAGACCACCTTTTATATCATTTCCACCTCTAAGAGCAGCTCCTGTATCTGAACCATAGAAAGGATAAATATCCACAGCATAGCTAAGTTCATTTTCTTTTGCAAGCTCTATAAACTTACTTGTAATATTATAGTCATATGGTCCTGTTGAATCCTTAGCACAAATAGAAACATCATATTCTGTACAAGTTAAATCTTCACCTATACATCCCATATCAACTGAAATTAACTCAGTAATATCTTCAGGAATAAATGAACTTCCATGTCCTACCTCTTCATAAGTAGATACTAATATTTTAGTTTTATATTTCGGAACTATTTTTTCTCTACTCATTACCTCTAATAATCCTATTAAAATTGCAACACTCGCCTTATCATCTATAAATCTTGATTTAACAAATCCACTTTCTGTTATAGTAGTTTTAGGATCTATACAAATAAAATCACCAACAGCTATTCCAAGGTTTTCTACATCTTCTTTAGTCTTAACAACTTCATCTATTCTAACTTCCATATTTTCTGGATCTCTTGGTTTATCCTTAGCATCTTTATATACATGTACTGCTGGACTTGTGCTTAAAAAAGTTCCTGTATAAACCTTATTATTTCTAGTTCTTATTCTACAATATTCACTATCAAGAGTAGGAACTATTGGTCCTCCTAAAAGTGTGAATTTTAAAGTTCCACTGCTAGTTATAGATCTTACCATAGCGCCTAATGTATCAACATGTGCTGCAAGCCCTATGACTTCATCATTACTTTTTCCTTCTACAGTTATAACTGCATTTCCCTTTTTAGTTCTCTCAAATTTATATCCAAAATCTTTTACCATTTCTTCAACTTTATCTATGATATTGAAACAATAACCTGTTGGACTATCAAATTCTAGCAATTCTTTTGCTGTGTTTAGCACAAATTCTTTATTTATTTTAATCATAATTACCTGCTCCTTTGTAACTTCTCTTCAATTTACTAGTTCAATTATAACATTACAAAATTCTATATAAAACAATTAATAATTATTCTTCTGCAAATATTTGTTCATTATCTATATAAGGAATTATTCTAACTTCTATGTTATCAGCCTCTTCAAGAACCTTATTTATAGTTGACCCTCTAAAGAATGTTTGCATTTTACTTCTTCTACTATGTCCCATAATTATTTGTGATATATGTTCTTCATTTGAAAAATCTATAATAGCCTTAGAAACTGACTTACTTTCTCTTTCTACAATTTCTGCACCTAAACTTAATGCTAATTTTATATTATCTTCAAGTCCTGATTCCATCTGCTTTTCATTTTTAGCAACTAAACTTGTACAATTTACAACTAGCACATAAAACTTACATTTATATCTTCTAGCTATTCTTGCTCCATGCCTTACTAATTTTGCACTTGCAGGATTTGAACTTATACAAACTAGTACCTTTTCATTTATTTTAACAGTTTCATCAACTTCTGCTTTTTTTCTATGATCATCAAGTGTTATATCAACCTCATTTGCGGCTTCTCTTAGTAAAAGTTCTCTTAATGCTGTAAGATTGCCTTTTGCAAAGAAGTTATCAAGTGATCGTTCTATATTTTCAACTTTATAAATACGCCCATTCTTAAGTCTATTCCTAAGAACTTCAGTAGGAAGGTCTATAACCATTATTTCATCAGCCTGTTGAAGAACTTTATCTGGGATAGTCTCTCTTACTTTTACTTTTGTAATTTGTTCTACAATATCATTAAGGCTCTCTATATGCTGAATATTTATTGTTGTTAATACATCTATACCTGCCTTAATAATCTCTTCTACATCTTCCCATCTTTTTTTGTTTTTTGACCCTTGAACATTAGTATGTGCAAGCTCATCAACTAAAACAACTGCTGGTTTTCTTTCTAAAATGGCTTCAAGGTCCATCTCTTCAAGTTGTATTCCCTTATAGTCAATTTTCTTTCTAGGAACTAAAGGTAATTCTTGTATTTGTTCCTTAGTTTCTTTTCTAGCATGGTCTTCAACATAACCTATTACTATATCTTCACCTCTAGATAACCTTCTATTTCCTTCATTTAACATTCTATAAGTTTTACCAACCCCTGGTGCATAACCTACAAATATCTTTAAATGTCCAAGTGATGGATCTTTTTTAGGTTGTTCTTCTTCCTCTAACTGCTTACATTTTTTAAGAGCTTCTTCTGGTGTTAATCTTCTCATATTAATCCTCCTAAACCTTCATCTTTACAACTATAAATTTATATAACTTAATAATATCTATAAATCTTCTCTCTTAAATTAATTATACTTTATAATAAATAATAATTTTTAACAAAAATAGTTCCTAATCATCTGACTAGGAACTATTTTATAGTTAATATATTTTTCCACTTAATTAAATCATTTTTAACTCTTTAGCAACTTGTAAATTAAGTTCTAAAACATTAACAAGTTTTGTTCCATTATGAGAAGTTCCATCTAAACTTGTGTTTATGAAATTCTCTAATTGAGCTTTACTTATTCCTGTATTTGTAGCAACTCTATCTATTTGTATTTGCGCTGCTTGAAGTGATATATCTGGATCTAATCCTGATGCTGATTCTGTAAATAAACTTGCTGGTAAATCTTCTCTTTTAACAGTTGGATTTTGTGCTAAGAATTTATTTATAGAATCATTTACTTTATCTTTAAGCTCTTGTGAATTAGGCCCATATGTTTTAGCATTAGCTGCTAAATTATCCTCTGAGCTATATTTACTACAGTCATAATGAATACTTGAAGGTCTTCCTTCAAAGAACTTAGGATTAGTAAATTCTTGACCTATTAAAGTTGAACCAACAACTTTACCATTTGCATATATTAAACTTCCATTTGCCTTTTTATGAAAGGCAGCTTGTCCTATACCTGTTAATACTAGAGGGTATAAAAGCCCACAAACGATTATAAAGAATATTGATATCTTTATACCCATTTTAATATGTTTCATCCTATATTCCCTCCTACATTCCTAACATTCTACAAAGTGGTGTTATAAGCATATCTATAATTTTTATTCCGATAAATGGAGTAATTACTCCCCCTATACCGAATATAACTATATTTCTTAAAAGTAGCATTTCTGCCTTCATTGGTCTATATTTAACCCCTTTCATTGCTATAGGAATTAATATAGGAATAATAATAGCATTAAAGATTAATGCTGATAAAATTGCACTAGCTGGTGAATGTAAATGCATAACATTTAATACTTTCATTTGTGGCATTGCAAGTATAAATATAGCTGGAATAACTGCAAAGTATTTAGCTATATCATTAGCAATACTAAATGTAGTTAAAGCACCTCTTGTAATAAGCAATTGTTTACCAATTTCAACAACTTCAAGTATCTTAGTAGGATCTGAATCAAGGTCAACCATATTAGCTGCCTCTTTTGCAGATGTAGTACCAGTATTCATAGCTATACCAACATCAGCTTGAGCAAGAGCAGGTGCATCATTTGTACCATCACCAGTCATTGCTACTATTTTACCTTCAGCTTGTTCAGCTTTTATAACAGCAATTTTATCTTCTGGTTTACATTCAGCTACAAAATCATCAACTCCAGCTTCTCTAGCTATTGTTTGCGCTGTAAGTGGGTTATCTCCTGTACACATTACAGTTTTTATACCCATTTCTCTAAGTCTTGCAAATCTCTCAACAAGACCTGGTTTAACTGTATCTTTTAAATAAATTACTCCGAAAACTTTATTATCTGCACATACTGTAAGTGGTGTTCCTCCAAGTTTTGAAACTTCTTCAACTTTTTCATCAAGGTCTCTTGGAACTGTTCCACCATTTGCTTGTACAAATTCTTTAACTGCTGCACTAGCACCTTTTCTTACCCTAGTTCCGTCTTTTAAGTTTATTCCACTCATTTTTGTTTGAGCTTGGAACTCTTCAAATTCACAACCTGAATAATTATCTATATTATCTGTTATTCCAAGTTCTTGTGCTAATACAACAACTGATTTCCCCTCAGGTGTAGTATCTAAAAGAGATGTTAATAAAGCTGCTTTTATAAGCTCTTCTTTAGTAGCACCTTCAACAGGTAAAAAGTCAGCTGCAAGTCTATTACCAAATGTAATAGTTCCTGTTTTATCAAGAATCATTGTATCTACATCACCACAAGATTCAACAGCTTTACCTGACATTGCAATCATGTTAAATCTTGTAACTCTATCCATACCCGCAATACCTATAGCTGATAAAAGTCCACCTATAGTTGTTGGTATTAAACAAACCAACAGTGCTATAAGATAAGCTATTGGAATATTGACTTTCATATAACTACTTAAAGGATAAAGTGTTACTATAACTACAAGGAATATAATTGTTAATGATAATAATAAAGTACTAAGGGCTATTTCATTTGGAGTTTTCTTTCTTTCAGCACCTTCAACAAGATTAATCATCTTATCAAGGAATGATTCTCCTGGTTGAACTGTAATTTCAACTTTAACCCAGTCTGAAGCAACTTTTGTACCACCTGTTACAGAAGCAAAGTCTCCACCTGATTCTTTAACAACTGGTGCTGATTCTCCAGTAATAGCACTTTCATCTATAGATGCTATACCTTCTATTACTTCACCATCTGTAGGTATTAAGTCTCCAGCCTCAACAAGAATTATATCTCCTTTTTTAAGTTCATCAGCACTAACTATTGTTACATTACCATTCGCATCTAAAAGTTTAGCTTGCGTATTTTGTTTTGTTTGCTTAAGACTTCCGGCTTGTGCCTTCCCTCTTCCTTCTGCAATTGCCTCTGCAAAGTTAGCAAATAAAATAGTTATAAATAGTATAAATGCTACTATAAAGTTATATATTCTAGCATTTGAACTTGCATCTTGATTTCCTCCAAATAAGTTAGGGAAGAAACCAAGTATTAGTACTATAACAAATCCTATTTCAACAATAAACATAATTGGATTTTTAATCATGTTTCTAGGATCTAATTTTTTAAATGAATCCCTAAAAGCATTTAGGGCAATATCTTTACTTATAAATTTCTTTTTTTCACTCATAACAACTGCCCCCTATCTATGACAAGAACTTAAGAAAATGACTTATAGGTCCTAAACCTAATGCTGGTATAAATGTTAATGCACCTATTACTAATATGATACATATAAGCATTCCACCAAATATTAAGTTATCAGTTCTAAATGTACCTACTGTTTGTGGAACTGCCTTCTTCTTAGCAAGTGATATTCCAACAGCTAATAATAAGAATATTGGTGCATATCTACCAATTAACATTATTACTGCAGTAAGTATATTCCAATATGGTGTTGCATTTAGATAACCACTCATTAATGAACCATTATTAGCACTAGCACTAGTAAATTCATATAAAACTTGTGAATATCCATGAGCACCATGTGCTATCATACTACTTGCTCCTATTCCGCTTAGTAATGTAAATACTGTTGAGAATAAAATTAGTATTGGGTGTATAAGTATTGTTAGAGCTATTAACTTAATCTCTTTAGCTTCAACCTTTTTACCTAAGAACTCTGGTGTTCTTCCAACCATTAGTCCACAAATAAATACAGTTAATAAAACATACATAATAATACTTAAGAATCCTGTTCCTATTCCACCGAATAAAGTATTAAGCATCATATTTCCAAGTGCTGAACATAAAGCAAGTGGATTTAAAGCATTTAATGATGCATTCACACTACCGGTTGTGAAGCTAGTTGTAATTGTAGTAAATAATGACGTTCCAAAAGCTCCAAATCTAAGCTCCTGTCCTTCACTACCACTATTTATACTTGAAAGCCCCAATTTTTGTAACATTGGATTTCCTTGAATTTCATTCCAGTAAATAACTATAAATGATGCTATAACTAAAATAAGTAATGCACCTACAATTATTGCTGCTTGTTTCTTATTTTTAATTGTATATCCAAAAGCCATAACAAATGAACCTGGCAGTATCATCATAGACATCATTTCTATATAGTTTGAAACTATACTTGGGTTTGCAAATGGATGTGCTGAACTTGCCATGAAGAAGCCTCCACCATTTGTTCCTAGATGCTTAATTGACTCTAATGCTGCAACTGGACCAAGAGCTAATGTTTGGAATGTACCATTTATTGTCTTGAAATTTAGTAAACTTTTAAATGTTTCTGGAACTCCACAAGCCATTAAAATAATACCTATGATTAAAGCTCCAGGTATTAAAACTCTTGTTAAAAATCTTGTGAAATCAACATAAAAGTTGCCAAGTGTTTTTTCTTTACCTGCAATACTTCTTATGAACGCAGCTGCGATAGCGCAACTTGTCGCTGCTGAAGTAAACATTAAAACGATAATGACAAACATTTGGCTAAAGTTCGAAATAGCAGACGCTCCTGCATAATGTTGTAAATCTGTGTTAGTTATAAAAGATACCGCTGTGTTAAAAGCCATACTAAAGCTCATACCACTCGCTTCTCTTCCATTAAGTAAAGGTATCATCCCTTGTATTAAAAGAATAATAAACCCGAATAAGAATAATACAAAGTTTGTAAATAATAATGCAATACTATAGTGTTTAAATGACATATTTTCTTTGTCAATACTACATACTTTATATACAAAATTGTCTATCTTATCAAAAAACTTACTAGTTTTATAATTTTCAAAATTTATAATATTAGCCATATATTTACCTATAATAGCGATTAGTATTAGAAATATTATAAAAAATATGATTAGACTTATTGCCGTCACTGTTTTTCCCTCCTGCTATATTTAGAACTTTTCTGGATTGAATAATGCATAAAACAAATATCCAAACAACAGTAAAACTATAATTATTAAAATAATCATTTTTATTTCCTCCCAGAAACATTACTATCTAAAATTTTTAAAACTAACAACTTTATACTTCTTTACAGTATGCCACAGATTATACTCCCAGCTTTTTTAATATCAAAATCAAAAAAAATATTAGTTAAGTTGCAACTAAACTCAAAAATTTCTCATTCATTTAAATAAATATTATATTTTTTTTAAAATGAATAAAATTTGTCTTAAAATGTATTTTTTTGATATTTCTTATGTGTATTTTCTGTATAATTAAGTCAATTTTATCAAGATAATACTTCTAATAGATAAAAAATAAATAAATAGTGTACTTTATATTTATTTTTTTATTATAAAAATAAAAAAGGTATAAATAAAATTCATTTTTACCAATATTCATATAGTACTAAAAGACTCTCTATCCATTGAAATGACTGACTTTAGTAAACCTTTTCAGAGAAAAATAAAAAAAACCATTTATTTTAATTAACCAAAATGACTAATTAAAATAAACGGTTTTTCTAATAAACTTATGGCAATTCTATACTATTTACATCACTTTGTGATTCATCTCTAAACCATTCTTGTGAAAAATCTCCATCAACAATCTGATCTTGATTTAATTTCATATACCTAGCTTTAGCTGTAACAGCTTTTGTTCCATCTTCTAATAATATTTCGCCTTCTCCCTCAAAAGATCTATGAGTATTCTTTGTAAGTCTAGCTACTACTTTTAGTTTTTTTCCAAGAGGTACAGGTTTTCTATATTTAATCTGTAATTCTATAGTTACTCCCCAAGTCTCTTTTTCTTCTATACTAATAACCCTACCTATAGTTTCATCAAGTATTGCAGCAGCCATGCCTCCGTGCATTCTTCCTGGATAACTTTGATGTTCCTCTAATCCTTCAAATATACCAACTAGCTCTCCATCTTCTAACTCATAAAAGTGTGTATGTAACCCTAGTTTATTATCTGTTCCACATACTAGACAATTTTTACTTATATATTGCTTTCTCATTACTTTCTTTTCCATAAATAGCCTCTACTTTCTAAAAAATATATCCCTTTAATCGTACATTAAAGGGATTATGATAAATATTTCTACTATATAGTATACCGCTTTTTAAAATTTATTAAAACTTATTTTCTTTTTAATTTTATGAATTATTTTTATCAATATTTTCATATGCACCATCTACTATTTCTTTTGGATATCCTATATATTTTAGAAGCTTAATAGCATTTCTAGTTTTTAATTTTCCTACTTTTAATTTATAATCAAATGAAAGACCCTCACTTTCACTAACCCTTTCGCTAAAATGATAAAATGAATGAGTCGCTTCTAACAAGTCAGTTAATTCTTTATCGTGAGTCGCAACAATAGATACTGTATTTCTTTTTTGTATATACTTTAAAATTTCTTCTGATGCTGCTATTCTTTCTACAGGATTAGTCCCCCTAAAAATTTCATCTATTGCACAAAAAACTTTAAATTTACCATCTAATGAATTTATAATCCTTAGCATTGATTCAGCCTCTGCAAGATAATAACTTTTTCCTGATGTAATATCATCTTCAGGACTTATAGACGTAATAAGATTTAGAAAAGGTGCCTTATATTTTTTTGCATGTACAAAGTTAAATGATTGAGCAAGTACAATATTTATTCCAAGCATTCTTAGAAACGTTGATTTTCCTGACATATTTGTTCCTGTTAATACAATTCCCTTTTTATCCATTTCTATTGAGTTTTTAACTACATCTTTTATAAGAGGGTGTGCACCTTCCTCTATTTCAAAACTCTCTTTATCTTCAACAAATACAGGTTTTGTAAATCCATAAATGCTTTCTTCTTTATACCCAGCTACTGCTACTAAAGCATCTATTTCTCCAAGTAATGAATACAGCAGTTTAAGACCATTTTTATTTTTTTGTACTTCTCCTATCATTGAATAATAAGCATTTTCCATATGAAGAGTAACTGCACAAAAAGCTTCAAATAGCCCTTGCTTTAAGCCTACATCATTATTATTTCCAAGTAAATTCCCTATTAAAACAAGTTTTTTTTGGTTCTTACCTATATTCTCTAGTGCCATATCTATTTGAATTTTATAATACTCCAATTCAGCTATATTAAGCTTAGATATTTTGACAGCTGAAGAAATTAATCTTGCACTATAAGCTATACCAGCAAACGGTTTTCCTTTTCCTTCTTTTTCATTATTATCTCTACTAATAAAATCTGGATTTCTCTCAAAATTTGATATTATAGCATTTATTGCGCCCATAACTATTAATGCTGTAATTGCATAAGGCGTTACAAAAATACTAAGCAATAATAATATAATCATAATAACTCTACCTAATATAAAGTAGATAATTTTCTTAAAATTATTTTCTGAATAATTACTATTTATAAGTTCTAAAAAATCTCCTTTTTTATCAATTCCAAGATTATACATTATCTCCTGAATATCTAATCTTTTATTCTCATTTTCTTTTGCTCTATAAAACTCTATAAATTCATTTCTTCTATTAAGCTCTATATTTTCTCTTGTAGGCACTCTAAGAGAATTATATAATATCGATTGCCCTGCTGTTGAATAACATTTATCAAGTTTCACGTACAATTCTTCTAATGTTAAATCTAAGAAAGTTTGATCATCTATCTCTCCATAACTTCCTTTTGAGTATAAATCATAATACCTTCTTATATTTTTCATATTTCGTTTTTTAACAGGTCCTTCTGGCCAAAAAACCCTTGCATAATTTCTAGCCTCATTTCGATTAAACATATTATGACCTCCTTTCATATTCTCATCATACACTAATTAATTGCCAAATATAGCTACTTTTTGTTTACAATCATAGATTCTAATTCTTTACGTTATAGCTAGTATTTCTAAAATCAAAAAAAATAACCTTCCTATTATACTATAATTAGGAAAGTTACTTTTTTTATTATTTTTCAATTTTATCTATTGCCCTGTAAGCTCCCTCTATAATTTCATCTGGATATCCTACATACTTCAAAAGCTTAATTGCATTTCTAGTTTTTAATATTCCTTCTTTTAATTTATAATCAAATGAAAGTCCCTCTTTTTCACTAACATCTTCACTAAAATGGTAAAACTTATGAGTTTCACGAAGAAGCTCTGTCAATTCTTTATCATGAGTAGCAACTATAGATATAGAATTTCTTTTTTGTATATATTTTAAAATTTCTTCTGATGCTGCAATCCTTTCTATCGGATTTGTACCTCTAAAAATTTCATCAATTGCACAAAATACTTTAATATCACTATCTAAAGCTTTTAATATTCTAAGTACAGCTTCTGCTTCTGCTAGGTAATAACTCTTTCCATTTTCAACATCGTCTTCTGGACTTATCGATGTAACTATGTTTAAAAAAGGGGCTTTATATTTATCAGCATGTACAAAATTAAATGATTGTGCAAGCATAATATTTATTCCTAGCATTCTTAAAAATGTAGATTTACCAGACATATTTGTACCTGTAAGAACTATTCCCTTATCTGTTATATGAATAGAATTTTTTACTACATCCTTTACTAAAGGATGAGCACCATTTACTATTTCAATACCATAGCTATCATCAACAAATTCGGGTACAGAATATAAATATTCACAATCTTCTTTATATGCAGATACACTAATTAAGGCATCTATTTCTCCTATAATTTCATAAAGCTCTCTCAATTCATCTTTATATTTATCTATATTACATGCCATTGATTGATATGTATTTTCTAAATGTAATGTAACAACACAAAATCCATCAAATATTTCATGCATAAGGCCATCTTGTCCATCTATTCCTAATAGTTTTTCAACAACTGTAAACTTTTTTTGATCACTTCCGATTTTATTTAAAATTTTATTTATTCTAACTTTATAATAATTTAAATTTTCAACATCTAACTTATTTATTCTTTTAGCAGCTCTTATAATAGCTGCACTATACCCTATTCCAAATAATATATTTTCTTCCATTTCATTTTCAGTTTTATTTCTCTTTATATTACAAATCAAAGCATTTATGACTGCTATAATAAGTATCCCCCAAAAATAAACTGGATTTACAACTATACCAAGTATTATAGCTAACAATGGTAATATCCTTCCAAATATCATGTAAAAAATTTTCATAAATATATCTTTTTTTAACTGTGTATTAATTAAATCTATAAAACTATTATCTCTATCTATACCTAATTTATATAATATTTCTTGTATATCAATTCTGTCCTCTTCTTGCTTTAAATAATAATCTATAAATTCACCTCGTCGTTTAAGTTCATTTTTATCTCTTACAGGTTTTCTAAACAAACTATATAATATAGATTGACCTGCTGTTGAATACGTTCTATCCATATTACAAAAAAAACTATCTAAAGTTAAGTCTGAAAAACTTTGATTATCAATTACATCTTTTTTATCATCATAAGTATCATGATACTTTCTTATTTTTTCTATATTTTTTACTTTAACCCTTCCCTCTGGCCAAAATTTAATAACATATTTCCTCGGATATTTATCTCTAAACACTAAATCACTCCCTTAATAATAATTTTACTATACAAATTAAGGTTTTAATAGAAACTTTTGGTTAATTATTTTTTATATTATTTTACTATTAGTTGAATTTTTATATAAACTATTTTAATAACTTGAATATGCAAGTAATTCATATTAGAATATACTTAGTCACTTTATATGAAGAAAATTTTAAAAAACTTTAAAGAAAGTTAATGTTTGCATATAAAAATATTATTTTGAGAAACGTAGGCTTAGTTAATATTATTTTCTATGATCGTTTAAAATCAAAATTTATTTTCAATTTAAGATGGTAATATTAGTGCTTAAGTTTTTCACTTAAGTTCTTTTAGCTATTAGCATACATTAGAGGAGGAACATAAATTGTATAAATTTAAAGAGATTTCACCAGAAGAAGTTAATAAGTTTAACGAAACTAGTGATAAAGGGCACATATTCCAAACATCATATTGGGCTAAACTTAAAGAGTTTTGGACACCTAAATATATTGGTGGATTTGATGAAAATAACAACTTAGTGTTAACTGCAGTTATACACCTTAGAAAATTCCCTAAGATAAGCACTTATATGGGCTATATACCTAGAGGATTTACTTGTGACTATACTAATAAAACATTAGTTACTGAATTTACTGAATATCTAAAAAGCTTTGCAAAAGAAAATAAGGTCGCATTTATAACAGTAGACCCTGATATACATCTTCGTGAAAATGAAGAACTTTTAGAATCAGGTGATCAAATTAAAAGCTTCTTAAAAAGTATAGGATATAAAAATACAGAAAGTAAAAACTTTGAAGCAATTCAACCTAACTTTGTATTTAGACTTCCACTACCTACAGAAGGAACTAAAACTGAAATTAAAAAGAAAGTCTTTAAAAACTTTTCAAGTAAAACTAGATATAATATAAAAGTAGCTGAAGATAGAGGTCTTACAGTTGAAGTTTATGATAGAGAATCTCTTACTGATGAAATTATTTCTAAATTCCACGAAATAATGGTAACTACAGGTAAAAGAGATAACTTTATAGTTAGAGGTAAAGATTATTTTAAAAGTATGGTAGATAACTTATACCCTCATGCTAGATTATATATGGTTAAGTATAGTTATGATAATGACTTTAAAAGACTTAAGGAAAAGATTGCTAAACAAGAAAGTGAAAAAACTAAAGCGCTTGCTAGAATAGAAGATCAAAATTCTAAGCTTGCAGCTGAAGAAGATGCAGATAAGCAATCAAGAATTCAAAAGAAAATTACAGATAATGAAAAGAAAATTGCTGAAAGTGAAAGACAAATAGAAGGATTTAATAATAAACTTGAATCTATAAAACCATTCAAAGGCAAAGAATTATATCTTTCTGGATCACTATATCTTTATTATGGAAATATCGGATGGTATCTATATGGTGCTTCTGATAATACATTGCGTGATACTATGCCTAACTTTGCAATGCAATGGGCTATGATAGAAGATACTATTGATCTTGGATGCCCAGTTTATGATTTTAGAGGAGTATCTGGAGACTTAAATCCTGAAAATCCACTTTATGGATTATATAAATTTAAAAAAGGATTTAACGGAAACTTTGTAGAATTTATAGGTGAATTTGATTTAGTTATTAACTCATTCATGTATAACTTATATAAAAAAGCTTTCCCAGAGTTCAAAAAAATAAGAAATAACATTATGAATAAAAAACAATAATAAAAATATTCTTTTTATTAAAAATTTAAGACTGTGTATAAATATTTATTTTTATTTATATCACAGCCTTTTTTTATTTTATTAAATTCCGTTATACTATTAAACTTTATAGTTAATTATATTGATATAAGCAATATTGTGCACTTCTATTATTCCAGAAGTTTGGTCCATTGAAGTAATCTTCACTTGGATATGAATATTGATATCCATCATAATCATTTGTAATAGTACCTGTTTGTGTAACTAAATCCCACTTTTGTTGACTTGTTAATAGATTTACATTTGTCATGTTAGGTGCAAAGGCTCCTTGCGCATAAGTTGGATCAACATTTATCCACTGACCATTTGCATATATTTGATTCCAAGCATGCCCTATCCCTCTAGCTTGCCCAATTATAACTCTTACTGGAATATTTTGAGCTTGACATAAAGCTGCATATAATGATGCAAATTCAAAACACACTCCTTGATTATTTTCATATGCAAATATACTAGGATATTGTACACCAGATTGATCATTTGCATTATATTTAATATTTTCAGCAACCCATACATATAAAGCTTCTGCTTTTGAATAATTTGTATTATAACCACTAACTATATTATTTGATAAGTTTTGAATACCACTATTAAGCACTACAGCATTAGATGGGCTTATCCCATTAATAGTTTCTCCACTTGGAAAACTTGGAAGACTTGATGTATTCTGATTAACACTAGATACTGTCATAGATGGTATTTCATATCCTGAATTATTAAAGTAATAATATTCCCCATTTATATTATTATATCCTGTATCCATTGCTCCAGTAGATGCTAAATAATAAGTTTGACCATTTATAGTTTGCCACCCTGTTTGCATAATACCTGAAGAATTAAAATAGTACCACTTTCCATTTATTTGTTGCCATCCTGTTTGCATAGCTCCAGAATTCGCAAAATAATACCAATAATTTTCTATATTTTGCCATCCAGTATCCATACCACCATTAGTATCTAAGTAATACCAATTACCATTATGATCTAGCCATCCTGTTTGCATTTGCCCTGAACCATTAAAATAATACCAATATTGATTTACTTGTTGCCATCCAGTCTGCATTATTCCTGAAGAATTAAAATAATACCAGCATCCTCCTATTTGTTGCCATCCTGTATCAAAATTTCCCGTACTATTTTGATACTCCCAAGTACCTGAATTATTTATCCATTGCCCACCACTTAATAATATTTCATTTTTAGAATTTATATTAGATTTATAATGAATCGTTGCATAAGCACCTATAACTCCTACGATAGCTACACTTGCTATTAATCCTCTTATAATACTTCTATTTAACATAACACTCATCCTCTTTTCTATTGTAAAACGTTTTCTACTAAGTCTATAATTTTTAATTTCAAATAAAATAATTGTTTAATAATTATTTTTATTTTATTATTAAAATAACTTCAAAAAGTTACATAATTATGGCAATTAATTTGTGCATTTTTTTTATTATATTTAAATTAGTATTAAATACAATAAAATAGAAGCATATATAATCGATTATTCATATTAATTGATTATATATGCTTCTATTTTTTTACTTTTTTATTTATTTTTTTAGAAAACTGTTACTTTTACTTAAATATATAAAGTATCTATCCATTCTATAAGATTCTCTACTTCTGGTTTACTAAATTGTGCATCTGCACCAACAGCTTCTCCCTTATGTTTTAAATCATTAGTTATCAAAGAAGAAAAAATTATAACTGGTAATCTTTTCAATAACTCATTACTTTTTATTTTTTTAGTAAGAGTATGTCCATCCATTCTTGGCATTTCTATATCTGTTACTAATAATTGTATATCTTCAATAAATAACGCCTTTTTTTCTTTAGCTAAGTTATCAAGATAACTAAACGCCGCATCTCCATCTTCAAATTTTTTAACATTTCTAAATCCTGCTTTTTCTAGTGTCTCTACTAATAAATCTCTAACTAAAGGAGAATCATCGACAATTCCTATTTTTATATGCCCTCTATCTCTACATTTTACATCTACTATTCTATCTTCACTTATCCCTGATTTTGGACTTATATCTGTCACAATCTTTTCAAAATCCAAAAGTAAAATTATATTTTTATCATCTATTATATTGCCTATTACAAGAGATGATTCAATTATATTAGTAGGTTTTATAATTTCACTCCACCCCACTCTTTTTACACCAATTACTTCATCAATATTAAAAGCAACTTTCATTTCATTAAACTCACATATAATAGTTTTAAAAATTTCTTTTTCTCTTCTTTCTTTATCTAATATATAAATTAAATCAACTAATGGAATAATCTCATTTCTACATAGAATAACACCTGCAATAGCTGGGTGTGAATCCGGAATACTTGTTAAATTATCACAATCTATTACTTCTTTAACCTTAATTATATTTATAGCGTAAAATTTTTTACCAACTCTAAATTTTAAAACCTCAACTTCTCCTGTTCCTGCCTCTAATAATATATTTGTATTTAAAAAATCCAAAATAGTTCCCTCCCGAATTTTATATTTCTTATTAGTTTTTCGATATATTAAGATTAGAACTTAAGTGTATTTAAATTAATACATCTAAATCCACCTCTAATTCATATCACTCTAAATATTTCAATAATATTAAAATTCATTTACATTGTTTTTTGATTCCATCTAGAAAATTATTCTTTAAACCCTTTTAAAATATAATTAAATAATAAGTTCTTTTGAAAAAATTTCACAAGATTTTCACATTTGTAAATTACAATATAGTTACATAAAAATTAATAAAAACTCAATTTAAATAAGTATAATTACTTATTTTATTTTTTATAGCTTAAAATACAAGTAAATTTATCAGAATTGGGTGTATTAAAAAAGGAGGAGTTCAAAATGAAAAAAAAGACAGGCATAATTATAGGGGTTATACTAGTCTGTATAATTGCTATTTTAGGATATAAATTTTATTCTGCTAATAGCAAAACTAATAATAATAAAGTGATAACTGTTGCAATGTCTGGAACTTATTATCCTTTTACATTCAACGAAGATAATAAAATACAAGGTTTTGAAGTTGATGTTTGGAATGATATAGGTAAAAGACTTGGCTATAAGGTTGAATTTAAAACCGCATCATTTAGTGGATTATTTGGAATGCTTGATTCAGGAAAAGTTAATACTATAGCTAACCAAATTACAATTACACAAGAAAGATCTGAAAAATATTACTTTACAGAACCTGTTGTTTATACAGGAGCACAAATAGTAGTTAGAGATAATGAAAATAATATAGATGACTTAGCAAACTTAAAAGGAAAAACTGTGGGTGTAGACCTTGGAAGTAACTATGAAGCAATTCTTAAAGATGCTGATAAAAATGGAGATATTACAATTAAAACTTATCAAGATACTAATGTGGCATTTAATCAACTTATGCTCGGAAGACTTGATGCAGTTGTAATTGATAGAGTATCTGCCGCTGAAATAATAAATAAAGGAAAACTTCCATTAAAATTAGTTGGAACACCAATAAAACCTCTAGAAAATGCATATCCCTTTGTAAAGAATGAACAAAATAAAGCATTAGTAACTGAAATAAATCAAACTATAAATCAAATGAGAGCAGACGGAACCTTAAAAGCAATATCAGAAAAATGGTTAAATACCAACGTTACCTCTATAGGAGATAGCGCTAATGTAAGTACTATTACTACTCCTACAAATATAGGACAAGCTAATAAAACTAGCGAATTTAGTATTTTATATGCTAAAGAAATTTTCCCAAAAGTTTTAGTTGGGCTAAAAACTACACTTATAATTGCAGTAACTTCTATGATTATAGGTCTTATTATAGGGTTAATTTTAGCAATAATCAGAGTTTATAATATTATAGGAATTAGACAAATTGCTGAAATATATATTTCCTTTTTTAGAGGCACGCCTTTATTAGTACAATTATTTTTATTATATTTTGGACTACCACAGGTAATACCTGAGTTAAAAGATATGTCTGCATATATCGCAGCAATAATTGGACTTGGTTTAAACTCTTCAGCATATATTGCTGAGGTATTTAGATCTGCTATAGATGCAATAGATAAAGGACAAATGGAAGCTTGCTATTCTCTTGGAATGACTAAAGCACAAGCACTTAGAAGAATAGTAATACCTCAAGCTTTTAGAATTGCTATCCCTCCACTTGGGAATGTCTTTATAGATAATATAAAAAGTTCATCACTTGCATTTACACTTGGCGTTGTAGAAATACTAGCACAAGCCCAAATGATTGCCGCTGCTAACTATAGATTTTTTGAACCATATGTAATAGCAGCACTTATTTATTGGGTAATAATACTACTTTTCAGTTATCTTCAAAGATTACTAGAAAAACGATTATCAGTATATTAAAATCCTTCTAATATAAAGAATAAAAAATAATAAAGGAGAAAGTTGCCATTTTATATAATACTTGAATGTATAATAAGTGTTTCATGACTATGGCAATAGTAATCAAAATGATAAAAGTACAAAATTTAGCTAAGAGTTTTAAAGATAATAAAGTATTAAAAGACGTTAGTCTAGAAGTTGAAAAAGGTGAGGTTGTTGTCATACTTGGACCATCTGGTTCGGGAAAATCAACTCTTTTAAGATGCCTAAATTATTTAGAGAAACCTGATAGTGGAATAATTACTTTAGCTAATAAAACTATTAATGCTTCAAAAGTTAAAAATAAAGATATAACTGAGCTTAGACAAAAATCTGCTATGGTTTTTCAAAACTATAATCTTTTTAACAATAGGACAGTTTTAGATAATGTAACTGAAGCATTACTCATAGTTAAAAAAGCAAATAAAAAAGATGCTGAAAAAATCGGTTTAGAAATGTTAAAAAAAGTAGGTATGGAAGATAAAAAAGATGCCTATCCTAAAACTTTATCTGGTGGACAAAAACAAAGAGTTAGTATAGCTAGAGCTATGGCAATAAATCCAGAAGTGATTTTATTCGATGAGCCAACTTCTGCATTAGATCCTGAGCTTGTAGCTGAGGTTTTAAATGTTATAAAAAATCTTGCAAAAGAACATAGAACAATGATAATAGTTACACATGAAATGAATTTTGCAAAAGAAGTGGGAGATAAAATAATATTTATGGAAGATGGTCTAATTGTTGAATCTCAAACTTCAAAGGAAATGTTTTCTAGCCCTAAACAGCAAAGAACTAAAGAATTTTTAGCAAAATATATTTCTCAATAATACAAATAAACTTTCAATTTCTAGCTCTTCATCCTATTTTCTAACTTATATTATAAAAGGTCCATATAGTATCTAGATAATTATATCTATTACTATATGGACCTTCTTATTATTATTTCAAAATTTTATTTAATAAATAGTTAGTCTAATACTCTTCTAAATTATAAGATAGATATTACTATAATCTAGAAATTAAATACTTAGCTATCATAAAATCTATATATAAATTAAGTCTATATTTATCTAACTCTATCCTTATAAGTGTTATATATATACACTATTCCAACTTCAATAAACACCAACGCTATTTGACCTATTAAT
>JBOFRC010000198.1:0-28816 GCA_051650825.1 Sarcina sp.
ATTGCATTTTCTAATCCTGCCTTATTTGGCATTAATCCTTTTATTGCATTTTGTAGCCCTGTCATTGCATCTGATATTTCTTGTGCTGTTGCATTTGAATTGCTCGCTACACCTTCTGCTGTTTTTATTGCATTTTGTAATGCTGTTACACTATCTGGTGTATATCCACTCATATCCATTGCTTTTGCAGTGTTTATATCGTTTGTTAAATCATTTTTATTTGCACTACTCACAACCAAACCATTTTCAAATTGATAAGTAACTCCATTCAACATTTTATTCCCATTAATCGGAACCAATCCATTATTTGTTAATTGATATCCATATTGATTAGTTACATTTAAATTATTAATTTGATTATTATTGCCCCTTTCAGTCAATGTGGTTTTGGAATTACCTGTTTGTGTTAATTTAGAACTTATTAAAAGTATACTATTATTTTCATATTGTGTTCCATTAATTACTTCTGCGATATCACTTCCAAACATTTGTCCATTCCATGAATAATTTTTATATTCATTACCTTGACTAGAATATAGTTTAAAACTAAAAGTTGATTGTGGACTTTCTGCAATCCATTTATGTTTACCCGAAGAATTTATACTATTACCATTAAAATTTATACTTACTACTCCACTAGTATTCCAAGAATTTAAATTTATACTATTTTGATTTTGGACACTATATTGCATCTTACCATTTTCAAAGTAATATTGTCCTCGCACCCCATTTAAAGGTACTACCCCTGCACTAGTAATTTCATAATAAACATCTGTTCCATTTGAACTACTTCCAACTATAGGACTTCCACCTGTAGAAGTATTTTGGGAACTTCCTTGCCAACCTGGATTATTTGCCATATAAATATTACTAGCAGCCTGTAATCTTAAAATATCGCCTATTTGATAGGATGCCCCATTTAAACTATTAGTAGTTACAGTTCCAAAATTTATTTGAGAAAATTGTGCTTTTTGTTGCAAATTAGAAGAATATAATGTGTACTGGGCATATAAGCCCTGACTATTTGCTCCATTCCCTGGAGAAGTCATATTATAAGAAGCATACGCGTCTGGTACTTGTATTGTTTGCGTACTTGTATTGAAATATAAATTACTCCCTAAAACTGGATACCCATTATTAGTTAAGGCTGTAGACTCTGCCCTTATTGCTACACCACTTAAGGGAATTGTAGAAGCAAACCCTGTAGGTGTTTGTTTTGTCTTGCTTACTACCTTAGCCACATTCGTTTTTGGGGCATTATTACCTTGCGCTACTGCAAGACTCGTAGGCATAGCTGAGACTCCTAAGCTACCTACTAATAAACTAACTATTAATTTCTTTTTCATTTGTGTAACCTCCTCAAAACCTAAATTGAATTTATGCCTTAATTTTATCCGATTTCTATAATTGTATAATAATAGTTATTTATTATACTTTCATAAGTAATTTTTATAGTTTTAAAAAAATAAGCCGTGAATAACTTCACGACTTACACTTAAATTTTCTTTTATTTAAGCTTATGGATAAAAAGACCACTTCTAAGCTTTGGCTCAAACCAAGTAGATTTAGGTGGCATAACCTTTCCTTCATCAGCGACTTTTATAAGTTCCTCTATACTTGTTGGGTACATAGCAAATGCTATATCCATATCAGACGTAACTCTTCTCTCTAACTCTTCAAGTCCTCTAATACCACCAACAAAATCTATATTCTTATCTGTTCTAACATCCTCTATCCCTAAAATAGGTTTTAAAATATTTTCTTCTAATATAGAAACATCTAAACTTTTAATACTATCATTTTGATTGTATGAATCCTTCTTTGCAACAAGTTCATACCAAGTTCCCTTTATGCACATTCCAAACTTTTTCGGCTCCTCTGGCTTATATCTCTTAGAACCAAGCATTCTCACATAAAAGTTTTGCTTTAAATCAGCTACAAATCTATTAATTCTAAAGTTATCTTCAACTCTTACAACCCTATTATAGTCTATAATTTGTAGTTGTTCTTCTGGAAATAAAACTGCTAAAAAGAAGTTAAACTCCTCTTCACCTGTATAATTTGGATTTTCTTCTCTTCTCATTTTTCCAACTCTAATGGCTGATGCTGTTCTATGGTGTCCATCTGCTATATAAAGACTTTTTACACTCTCAAATTTCTTAATAAACATCCCTTTAAGAATTTCATCTTCAATAACCCATACTTTATGTCTAACATCATCTTCTGATACAAAGTCATATACCGAACTTACTTTTTCACAATATGAATCAACCATATTAGATATGCTTTGATTTGTCTTATATGTTAAAAATATCGGTCCTGTATTAGCATCACAAATATTTATATGATTAATTCTATCCTCTTCCTTTTCAGCTCTAGTTAATTCATGTCTTTTTATACTTCCCTCTTCATAATCATCTATAGCACAACATGTCACTAGTCCTCTTTGTTTCTTACCATTAAATTCTTCTTCATATATATATAAATTTTCATTCTCATCTTGTTTTAAAACCCCAGACTCTATCATCTCATCTAAAACATCATGAGCTTTTTTGTACACACTCTCATCATAAGGACTTATCTTAGTTTTAAAATTCACCTCAGCTCTGTCAACTCTTAAAAATGAGTATTCATTACCTTGGACCATCTCTGCTGCTTCCTTGGTATTCATTACATCATAAGGTAATGCTGCCACCTTATCAACAAATTTTACATCTGGTCTAATTGCTTTAAATGCTCTTATTCTAACCATTTTGATATCTCCTCCAATGTTTGATATACATATTTTAAATCTAATTTCACCCCAAATAATAATATCAAATATTTATAAGCATATTATAAAGTACTAAGATAACTTAAAGGTATCTTTAACTATATTGTAAATCTCCTCTGCAATTCTTTCTTGAGCCTCTTTTGTTGAAGCCCCTATATGAGGAGTTGCACTGACTCTTTTATTGTTAACAAGTCCTTGATGAAACTTTGGTTCATTATCAAAAACATCTAACCCTACACCAGATATTTTACCTGTATCAAGTCCTATTAATAGTGCATTTATATCAATTACTGATCCCCTAGCAGTATTTATTAAAAATACACCATCTTTCATTTTTTTCATTTCCTCATCACCTATAAGACACTCAGTTGATGGAACATGTATAGAAATAAAATCTGACTGTCTATACAGCTCATCAATAGCAACATAGTCATAATCCTTAGCACTATCTATAGCACCAACAGAATCAGAATATATAACATTCATTCCAAGTGCAGTTGCCTTTACAGCTAAACTTTGCCCAATTCTACCCATGCCTAAAATTCCTAAAGTCTTGCCTGAAATCTCAATACCTGTATATAACTTTTTATTCCATTCACCTTTTCTCATAGTAATGTTTGATTGTGGTATAAATCTAGCTAATGCAAACATATGTGCAATAACAAGCTCAGCAACAGATGCTGAACTAGCAAAAGGTGTATTTCTAACTTCTATATCATTTTCCATAGCATATGAAACATCAATATTATCAACACCAACACCAGCTCTTACTATTAGGCCAAGGCTTCCCCCTTTAATTTTATCTATAAGGTCCTTTTTAATTTTAGTAGCTGACCTTATTACAACAGCATCAACCTCATTAAGTCTTTTAACAAGATATTCAGCCTCATAATGATTTTCATCAACTACTACGCCTAACTTTTCTAAATCTTTTTTTAAACCGGCTTCTACTCCATCATTAAAAAGAATTTTTATCATAATAATAATCCTCCAACATTATTTTTAAAATTTAAACCTCTTAATATGAATATAAAGAGGTTTCCCTAAATCAATGCAACTTCTAATAACGAGGCTTTTCAAAACACAAAGTTTTCCTAGCGTCAAAAGATATTCCTTAATCAATTTATTCGATTCTTAAATCTATTAAAAACCTAAAATCTCATCTATAGCAGAAAGTAAGTCATTTATATCCCCCATTGTACAATCTGCCATATGCGCAATTCTAAAAGTTTTTTCCTTTAGCTTACCATATCCATTTGATAATGTCATATTTCTCTTTCCAAGCTCTTTATTTAAGTCAGCAACACTTATCCCCCTAGTATTCTTAATATTAGTAAGTGTATTTGAATGATATCCTTCCTCAGAAAAAATTTCAAAATACTTATTTGCCCATTCTCTAACCACCTTTGCCATCTCTACATGTCTATTAAATCTATTCTCAATTCCCTCTATATTAACTATATAATCTAATTGATAATCTAACGCATACATATGAGGAAGCGATGGAGTTGATGGATATTGGTAATCTTTTTTCTGTATATACTTATCAAGAGTTAATAAATCAAGGTAAGTTCCTCTATTTTCAATAGTTTTAGCTCTTTCTCTAGCTTTATCTGAAAAAGTACAAATAGCCATGCCCGGTGGAAGTCCTATACATTTTTGAGTTGAAGTAACAAGAATATCTATTCCTATCTCATCAACTTTAATTTTACTTCCAAGTGCTGAGCTAACAGCATCCACACAAAATACTACATCTGGATATTTTTTAATCACTTCTCCAATTTCCTCTATAGGATTCATAACACCTGTTGAAGTTTCATTATGAGTAATAGCCACTAAATCATAAAGTCCTCTACTCAAAACCTTGTCCACTTCTTCAACTTTAAGTGCTTTTCCCCATTCGCACTCAAACTTATCAGCAGGAACATTATTACTTACAGCTATTTCATGCCACCTGTTTCCAAACGCCCCAACTGAAAACACCGCTGCTTTTTTAGCTGTACAACTTCTAATCGCCCCCTCCATAAGTCCTGTACCTGAAGAACTTGAAAGAAGTATTTCACTATTTGTAAAAAGAACCTTCCTTAAATTATCACTAATTCTTCTTTGCAAAATAGACGCATCTTTTCCTCTATGCCCTATCATCGGCAAAGCCATTTTTTCTAAAACATCTGGTCTAACATCAACTGGACCAGGAATAAATAATTTTTTGTGCATGTATTTTTGCCCCCTTATTAAAATATAGCACTCTAATATTTTTTCTTTTTAAAAATATATTATTCGTAATTTTAATTAATGATATTAGATTCTAATTAAATTTATAAAATTTTAAAATTTATTTCATTCGTTTAAGCTAAAATCCAATTTAACCAACATACTAACTCTATCTAAATATTAAATATATATTTTTCTAGTAGCCTATATATCTAATACCTTAGTATAAAAAACAAGATATTTAAATCATATAAAACCTAAAAAAAGCCCTAGAATCCGAGCGTTGTGTTGACATGGACTTAAATTTACTCTAACTAGGGCTTTTTTCACTTAAAAGATTTAAAAAAGAATATTTTTGCATTCTTCTACATGTTCTATATCATAAGAAGCAGTAATATTATTATGATTATTATTACATGTAAATCCTTTATCTTTAGTTGGGTTATAAAATTTTATATACCTTGTGATTGAAGATAATTGATGATAAGCGGTAATCACTTAAATCGCCCCTTTCATAATCACTAAATCCTTGTTAGTGTTTCCCTAACAAAAAAAATTATTCATAAGCGAAAAATCCTCCTAAAATATATAAAAAGGACTAAAACTCTATCGTTTTAGTCCTTTACGCTTATTTATCTCTTTTAATTGTAAAAAAATCATCTTCTTCTACTTCGATATTTGTATCTATTTCAGCTAAATCTTCTATTTTAGTAGTATCATGCTCTTCTAAAACTTTATTAACTTCTTCTCTTAAAAGTTCTAAAGAAATTTCATTATTTTCTTCTTCGCTTGTCATAAATAAATCTCCAGCACTATCATCTAAATTAACCTCAGATTCTACATCATGACTAATATTTAGTTCCTCTTCTTCATGCTCTACTAGTATTGTCTCCTTTAAAATCCCCTTACTTTCAAGAAAATCATCTATTTCTTGACCTGCATTTTTCACTTCATTATTGTTGGTTTTCTTTAAATCATCATTTACTTTTTTTATAGATTTTTTAACCTTTTTATTATTTGTAATATTATTATTCTTCATATACAATAATTCACAACCAACACATAGCAAAGGTACTAGAATTACTGACAACAAATTAGTAAGTGCATATGCTCTATCTAAACTCATTGATCCATAAACAAACATAGAATAACTACAAAACGCAGTTAACAATAAATAAATCGTAAATAAAGGAATTACACCTAAAATTATAAGTCTTCTAAGCCATGTAAATCTATATGTTAATTTTAAACTATCTAAATCATAACTAACTAAAAGTCTACAAGTTATTGCCATACAGACAAACCCAAAAGCAATCAAAGAAAGTAAAGTTATACCAAATACCTTGCTTCCAAGTATTTCAACCCTATAATCATAGGCGAGCATATTAGCTAAATATAAAATTGGTACCGAAACTTTATTAGATATAGATGCAAAAGCACCTGTTGTAAATACATTGCTTACCCCTATAACCATTATTACGGCTTCTGCCATTAAAACAGGTAACATACCTGCAATAAGCTTTGATTTAACACCTACTTGGAATAAAAAACTCACAGGAATCCCAGCAAATGCTATTCCTAAAACATATAAATATGTGCTAATTACTGAAAAATACTCTATTCCTAATTCTAAAGAAAATATTTCTTGTCCTGCTATGAACATACCAGATCTTATTAAAAAGTTAAAAATAATTGCTACAACTACTGGTACTGCTAGCATAATCATAGTTTCCTTAAAATATTTAATTCTTTCTACCTTTGACTCTAGCCTTAATTTAAACTGTTCTTCTTTATCTAAAAAATAAAAAATACTTATCATACCTATTGCAATAAATATACAAGCTACTTGTAACGTTCCTGTTGTCATATATTTAGTCAAAATATAGTTTTTTGAAAATCTAAGTCCCTCTGAAGTCATAAAGCCAGCTTTAAAACCTTTTATCAACCCTAAATTTCCAGTTAAAATAAAAAACACCATTGTATATGCAGCTGCTGCTATAGCAAGCCACTTCTTATTCATTGTAATTAATCCCTTTAATATAGTCCTCTCCCCCTTTAAGTGCTACATTATAAAACAAAGATTTCTTTAGTCACAACTTCTCAGCCCTTGCATATATTTATACTATAATTAACTTATTTGATTCTAAATTAATCCTCTCTATTTTAGAATCAATACACCTTGCTTAACACGCAAGTTCCTCCCATCTATTATCTAAAAAAACAGATGCTTTTTTAATCCACCAAGCACCTGTTTTTTTTTATCTTTATATTTACACTCTAAAATAAAAACTTAAAAATCTCCATCACTATAACTCCAGGAATCCCAAATATCCCTGCAATAAGAGCCGTAAATATATTTATCCCTATTTGAAAATGCTCAAGTCCTAAACTTGCAGCTGCAAAATTCAGTATAGCTAAGAAAATAACTCCTACTATACCATTTATAAGTAACTTTATTGAGCCTTTAATAATTTTAAATATAATAAAAGCTGCAACTAAGCCAATAATTAAAGGTATTAAACTTTCCATAGCCTTAACTCTCCCCCCTTTCTGTCAATCAGTATCTAGTACAGGCATTATTATATATGTATAAATACCCTACTTTTATACCTCTCTTTCTAGCTTGTTCAATTAAATATTCATATCTAGCCATTGCATCTCGCTCTTTATAGATTATAGATTCAATAAGCCTTGGGTCGCTAACAAAATTAAAGCTATTTCTAAGTCTATCAAGTTCTCCCTTAGTTTCCTCCATAGAAATTACTATAGATTCCTTGCTTACTATATTAGTTCTATCTTCAACTTTGTTTTTCCTGCTTTGAACATATTTTTTTTCATTTACAACTACTTTTTCCATAAAATCAAATCCTCCATTTTATTAAAAAATAAAAATATATACTTGAAATTATTTCCAAAATAATTGTTTATATTCAAATTATAATATAAAACACTCTAAATAAATACTTAAAATTTTATTACAACAACAAACATTTATCAGAATATATTTTTGCTTTATCTTAGTATAGAATCTAATTCATTTCCTCCTTTAATAAAATATATTGCTAAAGTCTATTTGCTATTTAAAATAATTTTTATATTCAAATAAAAAACTCACCTTAAGCAACTAACTAAAGTTTTCAAAAAAATCATATAAAATTCAGATTAAATCAAATAGATTTCACACTAGGATGTTATTATAAATTCACAGCAAATATTTAGGTGGGTGATCAAAATGGTAGAAACAACAACCTTAAATAGCTCAAATATTAAAACTAAAAAAACCAAAATTTTTGACAAAGTATATAACCTTTTAGTTTCTACTATTTTTAACCCTAACAATGGAAAACTAAAAGCTGTAATTTTTAGCATAACTCAATTATTAATATTTATATTAACTAAAAGTTATGTGTTGTATTTTTTATTTGGAATAATGTTTTTACTCTGTAAAAACATTCACTTAATAAAAAGCATAGAAAACATAAAACATCTCAAAGAAACACTAAAAATCAAATTATCTAACAGGAATACAAATACGAAATCGAAACTCTCAAATAATAGGTCTAAAATCAGTATGTTAAAAAAAATTAGCACACTCTCTCTTGACTATACTGATGCGATAGTTATTTCAACTGTCCTTGGCCACCATGCGTCATTGTTATACTCCAACTATGACACTATATTATCTAGCCTATCAGATTTATTTGAATCAGTGTACGAAATTATTTTTGAAAAAGTCAATTTAGTATATCTTAAGTTAAACCTAAAATCCAAGATTGCTAAAGTACTCCTACTAACTGTAGTTTCTATTCTAGTTTATGTAACTATAAGCTTATTAATGTTTCATTTTTTTAACCACTTTATAAAAGAATGGGCAGGACATAAAAGCTTACTTAGAAAACATACAGTATATACTCTAATATTAAATTTCTGTCTTAGTGGTATCCTCATAGCTGCTATAAAAAACAGAAAAATATTAGGACTTTTTCATACAGAACAATTTAATCCTTTTATCTTGATAACTTTAAATATAATACTCTCAATAAGTCTTTCAAAATATTTTGGAATAACAGGAGTTATTTTCGGAAGTATCCTTAGTAAAGTTATCGTTAATTTGATATATGAAGCATTGATCGTCTACAATGTAATATTCAAATCAAAAATAAGAGCTAAATTTCTTATACTTAAGAAATTTAGCCTTATTTTTTTGCCTATAATCTACTTAGTTGCTCCACAAAGATAGGTTATTATATATAAATATAGAAAACTTCAAATAGAAATTTAATTCTATCTGAATACTAAATCTAACATGTCTAAATATTTTTAGTATTTCTGCTCATATAAAATAGAAATATTAGAAACACTAGCTATTAGATAAATTTTAAAGGAGTTTAAAAAATGAACTATTTTAAACAACTATCCAATTCATATAGAGGTCTACCTAAGGAAATCTATATATTATTTTTTGCAAATGTTATAAATGCAGCAGGATCTTTTGTTATTCCTCTTTTAACATTAATATTAACGCAAAAAATTGGACTTTCTTCAGAGGTAGCAGGAATCTATATAAGTATTTTTGGAATAGTTTATCTTCCAGCAGGAATTGTAGGTGGAAAACTTACAGATTTATTTGGAAGGAAAAAAATTATTTTTATATTTCAAACACTCTCTTGTGTGTTTTACATAATTTGTGGACTATTAAAACCTAGTATTTTAATAGTTTATTTACTTATGTTCGCAGGTTTATTTTCAGGCTTTGTCTATCCTGCTATAAGCTCAATGACAGCAGATATAACAAATCCTGAAAATAGAAATTCTTGCTTTTCATTTACTTATATGGGATGGAATCTTGGATTTGCTGTCGGACCTTTAATTGGAGGGCTTTTATTTAAAAATCATTTAAGTTTACTCTTTATATTAGATGCTCTAACAACTTTTATAGCACTATTTTTAATTATGGCTTTTATTAAAGAAACCAAAAGTTCAACTACAGAAACTACAATCGAAGAATCTTCTATAGATAGAAGCTTAGAACACAGTGAAGAGGGTAGTATAATATCAGTCCTATTAAAAAGAAAGACTCTACTATTAGTTTGTCTTGCTGTTCTTGGATATACGCTTGGCTTTGCCCAATGGGGCTTTTTACTTCCAATAGAGCTTTCCAAAATATATGGACTTTTAGGGGCACAACATTATGGCTTCCTAACTAGTTTCAATGGATTTGTAGTAATTATAATGACCCCTATTTTAACAAGCTACCTAAGTAAAACTAAGAATCTAAAAAATATTTTTATTGCAGGAATATTTTATACTATAGGAATTGGCTCCTTTGGATTCTTTGCTACAAATATATCCTTCTTCGTATCTATCTTTATTTTCACACTAGGAGAAATAATTTTAACAACAAACGTTAATACATTTATTGCCAATAACACCCCTGAAAGTCATAGAGGAAGAATGCTTGGAATTATTCCAATTTTAACAGGAGTTGGCTATGTTATTGGACCTCCAGTTATCGGGGAGCTACTTAAATTTATGCCTTATAAAGATGTTTGGCAAATACTCGGCTTTATAATTTTTATATCTACAATTTTAGTTTTATATATTATAAAGACTAGAAACAACAAAATTTAAGTTACACATCATTTTTTGAGATATATCTTTCTTAGTTTTACGAAATCAAAAACTTTTAAAATCTTATATAAACATAAAAAAGCAAACCACATATAGTGATTTGCTTTTTTACTTCTCATAAATTCCCTGATATCATAAATATAATTCTTATAAACTCAAACCATTAAAATTATGACATCTTTTGTTACATTATACCGTCTAATAAATGAACCCACATTTATTATTTCGCTAAATATCAAGTCAAGCAATTAGCTCAAATCATTCTTAAAGTTTATATATTCGGAGATATACTTTGTATTTCCATGTCATTATAATACTATAATTTTAAAAGACACAAAAAATTATATTTTTTTATTATACAATAAAATTTATATATTAATTATAATTCTTTTCTTCCTTCTAATGCCTTTGATAAAGTAATTTCATCAGCATATTCTAAGTCTCCACCAACAGGTATTCCTGAAGCTATTCTACTTACTTTAATATCTAAAGGTTTTAATATTTTAGATATATACATAGCAGTTGCCTCTCCTTCTATATTAGGATTAGTTGCAAGAATTACTTCCTTAACATCTGCATTCATTCTAGCAACAAGCTCTCTTATTCTAATATCCTGTGGTCCTCTACCTTGCATTGGTGATATATTTCCATGAAGCACATGATAAACTCCATTAAATTCTCTTACTTTTTCCATAGTCATTATATCTTTAGGTTGTTCTACAACACATATTGTACTTATATCTCTATGATTACTTGAACATATAGAACATGGGTCTGTATCTGTAAAATTTCCACAAACTGAACAATACTTTATAGTTCCTCTAGCTTCTTTTAAAGCATCAGCAAAAGCATCTACTTCATCTTTTGGAAGATTTAAAACATGTAATGTTAACCTTTGTGCTGTTTTTCTTCCTATACTCGGAAGTTTAGCAAACTCTTCTATAAGTTTTTCTATCGCAACTGGGTAAAAATCCATAATTAACTCCTTAAATTCTCTAATATTTTAGGCATACAGTATTACTGCATGCCCATGTCTATAATAATTATATACTTTTATTAACTTAACTTAAAGATAAGTTTTTATTAACTATTAGACATACTATTTCGATTTTTATATTACTTTTAAAAGTTATTACAATTCTTGCTTTCCATTAATATCCACTTCATCTTTTTTATATAGTCTATAAATCTATATATATTTAAAGGAGATTTTCAAATGAAACATTCAAAAAAATTAGCTATATGTGCAATAACATTAGGAATTGCAACTAGCTTTATTATTGCAAACTCACATTCTCATAAAAGTGAAATCCCTATAAGCTCAAAAACTGAATATCCTCACATTATAGTTCAAGATTTCATTTCCCTGTCTCTTTCTAAGGATTTTGCAAATACTTATGAAACTACTAATACAACAACTACTAAATTAACTAAAGGCATGAAAAAACTACTTAAATGTCAGCTAAAAGAAGTAAAAAAACTTCAAATAAATGAAGATGAAGTCTTTAATACATTATTAGAAGACTACAAAACTTCTTTAAGTAAAAGTATCAAAAATTTAGATAACTTTAAAGTTGAAAAAACCAAACTACACAGCTATACTGATAAGGCTTTTTATCTTACAAAAATTATGAAAGAATTTGATATTATAACAATTAAAAGTTTTAATACATTTCAGGATAAATATCATTCTAACAAAGGGCATGAAGATTTTAGTTACGCAGTAAAATACTTATTACAAATCTATAACCAATCACCAGATACATACGAATCTTTCATTCCTACAAAAGAATCATATGATAAGATTATTTACCCAAGTTAAATAAAAAGAAATCCCTTAGTAGTGTTACCACTACTAAGGGATTTATATATTTTAAAAGTAACTACTATCTATTATTTTTTTAAGTCGAATCTATCTGCGTTCATAACTTTGTTCCATGCACTTACAAAATCATTTAAGAATTTCTCTTCTGAATCTGAACTTGCATAAATTTCTGTTATAGCTCTTAATTGTGAGTTTGAACCGAAGATTAAGTCAAATCTACTTGCTGTCCATTTTTCTTTTCCTGTAGCTGTTTCGATTCCTTTGAAGACATTATTATCTTCAGTTTTGTTCCATTCTACTGACATATCAAGTACATTTTTGAAGAAGTCTCTTGATAATACTCCTGGTTTATCAGTGAATACACCATGTTTTGTTCCATTGTAGTTGATATCTAATACTCTTAAACCACCTAATAATACAGTTAATTCTGGAGCTGTTAATTTAAGAAGTTGAGCTTTATCAACCATTAATTCTTCTAATGGAACTGTGAACTCATATTTAGCATAGTTTCTAAATGCATCTGTAAGAGGTTCTAATACACCAAATGATGTAACATCTGTTTGCTCTTGAGTAGCATCTGTTCTACCAGCTGTAAATGGTACATCTAAAGCTATTCCAGCTTTCTTAGCTGACATTTCTATTCCGACATTACCACCTAATACGATAATATCAGCTAAAGTAGCTTTTTTATTTCCACTTTGTTTTTTGTTGAATGCATCAACAACAGCTTCAAGTTTAGCAAGTCTTCCAGCTAATTTTTCTGGTTCGTTTACTTGCCAATCTTTTTGTGGAGCAAGTCTTAATCTAGCACCATTAGCACCACCTCTGAAGTCACTACCTCTGAATGTTACAGCTGAAGCCCAAGCAGTTGAAATTAATTCTGATGATGAAAGCCCTGAAGCTTCTATCATAGATTTTAATTCTTTAATATCGCTATCATTTATAACTTCAAAATCTACAACTGGTGTAGGATCTTGCCAAACATACTCTGCTGAAGGAATTTCTGGTCCTTGGTATCTTGTTTTTGGTCCCATATCTCTATGTGTAAGTTTAAACCAAGCTTTAGCAAATACATCTGAGAATGCATCTTGATCTTCATAGAATCTTTTTGAAATTTCTTTATATATAGGATCAACTTTTAATGCTAAATCTGATGTAAACATTATTACTGTTTCTCTCTTAGAAGCATCATGTGCTGCTCTTACTGATTTTCTAGCATGTTCATCTGTTGGTATCCATTGCCAAGCACCAGCTGGACTCTTAACTAAATCCCAGTCATACTCGAATAAGTTTCTAAAGTATCCATTATCCCATTTTGTAGGATTTTGTGTCCAAGCACCTTCTAATCCACTACTTATAGTGTCAGCACCTTTACCACTCTTGAATTTACTCATCCATCCAAATCCCATTTTTTCAATAGGAGCTGCTTCTGGTTCTGGTCCTACATTAGCTGCATCTCCAGCTCCGTGAGCTTTACCGAATGTGTGTCCACCAGCTATTAAAGCAACTGTTTCTTCATCATTCATACCCATTCTTGCGAATGTTGTTCTAATGTCTTTAGCTGATTCTAAAGCACTTGGTTGTCCATTAGGACCTTCTGGGTTAACATATATTAATCCCATTTGAACTGCTGCAAGAGGACTTTCTAAGTCTTCTCCTTCTGTTCTACCATTTTCTAACCAAACTTTTTCTTTACCCCAGTAAACATCTGCTTCTGGTTCCCATATATCTACACGACCACCAGCAAAACCAGCTGTTTGAAGTCCCATGTCTTCAAGTGCTACGTTACCAGCTAAAATCATTAAGTCAGCCCATGATATTTTATTTCCGTACTTTTCTTTGATAGGCCAAAGAAGTCTTCTAGCTTTATCTAAGTTAACATTATCAGGCCAACTGTTTAAGGGTGCAAATCTTTGGTTTCCTGTATTTGCTCCTCCTCTACCATCACCTGTTCTGTATGTTCCAGCACTATGCCATGCCATTCTTATTAATAATGGTCCATAGTGTCCGTAATCTGCTGGCCACCACTCTTGTGAATCTGTCATTAAAGCTTTTAAATCATTCTTTACTGCTTGTAAATCTAATTTACTAAACTCTTTTATATAATCAAAATCTTCTCCTAAAGGTGATACCATTTCTGAATTTTGACTTAATACTTTTAGATTAAGTTGATTTGGCCACCAATCTTGGTTTGTTGTACCTGCTGCTGCTGATACATGATCTGTATTTTTACCCATCATTCCTGTAAAAGGACATTTTCCCATAACTATTTCCTCCATTCTATTGAAAATTATATGTTAATGTTATTTCTTTTATTAAGTAATAATTGTTATCTCTTGTGCTTATTATATAATAATAATTATTAATTAACAAATGTTTTCTAAAGTTTTATGATTTTAATATATAATTATTTTTTTTATTACTGAATACATTTTTTCTATAGAATTTAATTAGAAATATAAGATGAAAACATCTTTTATATTCGTAATTTCATTTTTATCTATAGTATATAATTATATAAATTATAGGAATTACCTATAATAAATATATTTATTTTTACAAATAATCCTAGAATTTTTCAACTAGATAAAAATCTATACCTATGTAACTATTAAATTAATATACAGATTTTCATAGGAGTTGGTATTAATAGAAAATAATTCAAATTCAAAATATAGCTATTTATTAAATACTAATGAAATTATTGATATTTTAAATATACTAATATTGACTAAAAAAAGAGAAAAAGCTTTGTTACTTATAGAAGAAGTTTTTTTAGATGACGAAATCTCTCTAGACGAATTGAAAAATATAGCAATTAGAATTTACACATTAATAGATGAAACTTATAAAGATTTTTATATAACAAGAGAAAATAGCCTAAACTTCAATGTTCTCACAAGCTGCCTCTGTGAAAATAACAGACAGTTGATAGCTTTTATCTCTAAAAATATAGATCATTTATTTCTACATTTGCATACTACCTACAATTTATATAGCCCTATAACACTAGAAGCTTTAAAATATATAAATGAATTGTATTTTAAGGATATTTCAATAAAAGATTTTTCTACTAAACATAATATTAATAGCTCTTACTTTGGAAGAAAGTTTAATAGTGAAGTTGGAATTTCTTTTTCTGATTGTTTAAATAAAAAAAGAAGTCACGAAGCTAAAAAGTTAATCTTAATGTCTTCACTTTCAATAAAAGAGATTTCATTTAGGGTTGGTTATTTAGATATTAGTCATTTTTATAAGAATTTTAAAAAGAATTTTGGAATTTCTCCAGCTAGATATAGATCTCTAAAAATAAAAATCAGAAAATAATTTTGTAGCTTATAACTGTAAAAATTATAGTTTAACATGAAAAATTATTAATTAAGGTACAATAAAGACAAAAAAAGTATAATCCACCTAATTACATTTATTGGTATTTTACCTATAATATAGACAAATGAAAATATTTACATCGTGTATTTATAAGGGGGATTATATTATGAAGTCTAGAAAAATATTAGCTTGTCTACTTGGAACGTTAGTAGCAACTTCAACATTATTAACAGCTTGTGGAGGAAATACAGGTGGAAGCGCAGGTGCTTCTAAAACTGATGATGGAATTGTTACATTAAAGTGGTATTCTATTGGTCAAGCTCCTCAAGACTTATCAACAGTCTTAGATAAAGCAAATGAATATCTTGCTGAAAAAATCGGCGTTAATATAAAAATGAACTTTGTTGATTATGGTGATTACGATCAAAAAATGAATGTTATTATGAATACTGGTGGAGATTACGATTTAGCATTTACTTGTTCATGGGCAGGTGATTATCTTGGAAACTCTAGAAAAGGGGCTTTCTTAGATCTTAATCCATACCTAGATAATCAAGGAAAAGATATGAAAAATGAAATCGATTCAAGATTCTGGGATGGTGCTAAAATAGATGGTAAAACTTATGCAGTTCCAAATCAAAAAGAGCTTGGAGTTTCACCTATGTGGATGTTTGATAAAGAACTAGTTGATAAATATGAGATTCCTTTTGAAGATATCAAAACTTTAGAGGATTTAGAACCTTGGCTTAAATTAATTAAGGAAAAAGAACCAAGTTTTGTTCCTCTTTACATCAACAAGACTTTATCTTTCCCAGAAGGATTCGACCAAGTAATAGAGCCTATAGGATTTGATTTAAATGATAAAGATTTAAAAGTTATAAATATCTTCGAATCTGATGCTATGAAAGCTAAATTAAAAACATTAGAGAAGTTCTACAAATTAGGATATATTAACGCTGATTCAACTGCTCAAAATGATGATAGAAGTGTTAAAAGATTTGCATATAAAGCAGATGGTCAACCTTATGCTGAGAAAATTTGGTCAAGAGACTATAAGCGTGAAATGGTTGCTACTCCTATGACTGATACTTGGGTAACTAATGGATCTACAACAGGTTCAATGATTGCTGTTGCTAAAAATACAAAACATCCTGAAAAGGCTGTTGAATTCCTAAATCTTTTAAACACAGATGAATATCTAAGGAACCTTATTAACTTTGGGGTTGAAGGTGTTCACTATGATTTAACTGATAAAGGACAAATTAAGGTTAAAGAGCCTGTAACTTATAATGTTTCTTATATGTCTGTTGGTAACTTATTTAAAACTAAAACTGTAGATGGTGACCCTGAAACTAAATGGGATGACTTTAAAAAATTCAATGACGAAGCAAAAATGGCTCCGAGTCTTGGATTCAAATTTGATTCTACTGGACTTGAAAGCCAAATAGCTGCTATTAACAACGTTCTTGAAGAATTTAAAGGTTCTTTATATAGTGGTTCTGTTAATGTAGATTCTACTCTTGAAAAATTCAACAAAAAATTATACGATCAAGGACTTCAAAAAGTTATTGATGAAATGCAAAAGCAAGTAGATGCTTGGAAAGCTTCTAAATAATATATGGAAAGGGCTGTACCTCTAGGTACAGCCCTTTATTATTAAGTATATTTACTAAGAATACTAAAATTAGAATAAACCTGGAATATTCATTCCACCTGTAAGTTTACCCATTTTATTTTCAGTTTCTTCACTAGCTGCAGTTAAAGCATTGTTTACTGCTGTTAGTACTAAATCTTCTAACATTTCTACGTCATCTGGATCTACAGCTTCTGGCTTAATACTGATGCCTGTAAGTTCTTTTTTACCATTTACCATTGCAGTTACAACACCACCTGCTGTACCTTCGAACTCTTTAGTTTCTAATTCTTCTTGCATCTTTTGCATTTGTGCTTGCATTTGTTGTGCTTGCTTCATTAAATTTTGCATTCCACCCATTCCACCTGGGAATCCACCTTTTGCCATATCAAAATCCTCCTATTAATATTAATTTAACTAAGATATATTATATAGTATTTTATATCTTAATTCCATTATAGATGTTACTTTATAGTATGCATTTGTTTAAAAATTGCAACCTATTCGTCTAGAATTTCTAAAGCATCACCCATTAGGTCCTTTAATTTATCTTCTACGTTAATATTTTCTGATTCATTCTTATGCACAGAAAAACTAACTTGAACCTTCTTACCTAAAATTTCTGAAAAGACTGAATTTACAACTTTATTAGTTTCTGTTTGTTGTAATCTTAATTTATTTCCTGCAAAATCCTTTTCAAATTCTACATAAATTACACCATCTGAGCAATTAACAACATTTCCAGGAACCAATGATAGATATATAACCATTGCTCTTCTAGCTTTTAATGTTTCTAAAACATCTCTCCATGCTTTATTTGCATCTTCTATTGTAACAGACTTATCTAAATCTCCTGAAATAGCAACCTTTTTATCTGGTAATGAAATTTCTTTTCCTCTTGTCTGAACATTCTTATTACCCACAGCAGTATCATTTACTGTATTTGTACTATCCTTATTAACGACTATATTTCCACTTCTAATAGTTTCCTCTAATTTATTTATTCTCGCAAGTAACACCTCTTTTGAAGTATCATACTCAACTTTACAAATTTTTATTATGGATAACTCTAGATATAATCTAGCCTGTTTGCTAAACTTAGCCCCTTCTTCACTTTCTTGAAGAATTCTAATACATCTAATAATAGCTTCTCCTCTTAATTTTGCAGCTTGCGCTTTTAATCTTTCTATACTCTCATCTGCAATATCTAAGACTTCTTCTGCATTTTTAGTAACCTTAACCATTAAAAGATTTCTATAGTGAGTTATTAAATCTTTGATAAATAACCCTAGGTCCTTACCTGATAAAGCTATTTTTTCAATTACCCCCATTGCTTTTTCTATATTCTTAGAAATCATAGTATCTACTAATTCATATAAATACTCATCATTAACAAGTCCAAGCATTGAAACTAAACTATTATAATCTATTGATTGATTCCCCATAGAGATTGCTTGATCTAGTATACTAAGAGCATCTCTCATTGCCCCATCTGAAACTCTTGAAATAAGCTCTAAACTTCTATTATCTGCATATACACCTTTTGCATCAACTATTTCTCTTAGTCTTCCAACAACTTTTTCTTTTGAAATTCTTTTAAAATCAAATCTCTGACATCTTGATAAAACTGTTATAGGAAGCTTTTGTGGATCTGTTGTAGCTAATATAAAAGTAACATTTCTAGGAGGCTCCTCTAAAGTTTTTAAAAACGCATTTACTGCTCCCATAGAAAGCATATGTACTTCATCCATAATATACACTTTAGTTCTAGCCTCTTGTGGAGGATACTGAACATCATCTATTATTTCTCTTATCTTATCAACACCATTATGAGATGCTGCATCTAACTCTGTTACATCTATTGCAAGTCCATTATTTATCTTCTCACACATAGCACATTTATTACATGGCTCTCCATCTTGTAAGTCTAAACAATTTAATGCTTTAGCCATTACTTTTGATGCGGTAGTTTTTCCTGTTCCTCTTGTACCACAAAATAAATAAGCATGTGCTGCATTATTATTCTTTATCTGATTCTTTAAAGTTGTTGTTATATGTTCTTGACCAACCATTTCACTAAAAGTAGATGGTCTCCACTCTCTATACAAAGCTTTATAAGCCAAATTTTCCACCTCACAAGTTATCTAAAATAACCTTCTATTTTTTTCACTATTCTAATTTTATCAAATTTATATAACTCTTCATAGTCATACTAGTTTGTTATTTTAGCATTCACTATATAAAGCTGTTCTACTATAGTATAATTATGACTATAAAAATGATAAATTAAACATCAAGAAATAAAATTTATGGAGGTCTATATGTTTTCAATAATAGTTGCACATAGTTCTAACAATTCAATAGGAAAAGACAATAAAATTCCTTGGTACTTACCAGAAGATTTAAAAAGATTTAAGGAACTTACTATGGGAAAAAAAATGATAATGGGTAGAAAAACTTTTGAATCATTACCAGGTATTCTTCCTGGTAGAGAACACATCATTTTAACTCAAAACAAAAATTACACTGTGGATAACCCTAATGTAAGAATAGTAACAGATTTAAATGAATTAATTAATATGTATCAAAATTCTGATGAAGAGGTCTTTATAATAGGTGGGGGAGAAATTTATAAACTTTTCTTAGATTACACATCTAAGCTCTATATAACAGAAGTTTTATTAGATGTTGAGGCAGACACTAAATTCCCACTTATAGACACACAAAAATGGAAGCTAGACTATCAAAGTGATGAACTTGAGCAAAATTCAATTACATATGTTTATAAAAATTACTCAAGATAATCAAAAAATTTTTTTTAAAACATAATCATAAATTTAGTATATAAATATTCAAAAAAAAGCTTTTTAAGGTTAAATTATTTTAATCCTAAAAAGCTTTTCCTATAATATTTAATAATTCAAATATTACTTTGTTAAAAAAAAGAACTGATATTATTAAATTCTAAACAACAAAGGTAATTTATTAACAAATTTTATGCAATTAAAATAAATTCAAAAATTTCATAAACAAAAGATTTAAGAATCAATACTAAAATTTATAAAAATATCCATTTGATAGATGTCTACATTTGAATTAAGATAAGTACATAGAAAACAACCAATGGAGGCGATTAACATGATGCAACAAGAACATTTATTAGACTTCAATATAAAAGGTGTAAATTTAAGAGCTGCTTTCGTTATAGATAAGGACGAAGTAAATCTATTACATTTATATGAGCTGCCTAATTTAAAACTTTTAAATGCTAATAGAGAAGGAGATTATGTTTTGCATATTCATGATCGTACTTCTATGGTTCATGTTTTGAAGTCATCAGTGTTAGATAAAATACAATCAACACTTTAAACTAATTAACTTAAAGAAGTATTGTTAAGCTAATCTCTTACGAAGTTAGTTTAGTAATCCCTCTTTTCATTAAATTATTTCACCCAAATAAATAAATCCATTATAAAAAAATTATAAGTAATCGACGCTTATAGATTTCCTAATTTAAAATTCCTAGATAAAGGGGTTATGTACAAAGTGAAACACGCTTCCACCTGGTACATAACCCCATTTTAATTTATCTATTATTAACTTTTTTATTAAGCTGCCTTATTTACTTTTTTAGGCATTAATAAAGCTGCTATAAATGCAAGTCCTGCTATTATTGCAAGAGTTATAAACATTCTTTCAAATCCTGTATTCATAACTGTTTGATACAAGCTTTCAATTTTACCTCTAAGCCCATCTAGCATATTTATATATCCTGCTCTCTCTGCTGCTGGTACTAATGCAGCTGTATTATCTCTTATAACACTAAAAATTGTAGTGATATTTGCATTTTGGAATGCTCCTAACATAGTAGAACCTGTTCCTGAAGTAGTATTAAATGCTGTCATACCACTTGGAAGTAACTGCATGAATTTATGGTAAAAATCAGTTCCTGATTGTGCTATAAATCCAACTAATAAGTTAGGTGATAATGCAAGACCTAATGATCTTATTAATGATAATGTTGATTGAGCTGTTGCTATCTCTTCTTTAGGTACTGAACTTTGAACAAAGTAGTTAAGTGGTGTACCCATTGTAAATCCAACTCCAAGTCCCATTAATGCTAAACCTATAATTAAAGGAATTATACTAAGAGTTGCTGTAACTACGAATGCAAGTATTAATGTTCCTACTATAGTACAAGCAAATCCTATTAATAGAACTACTTTTGCTGAGAACTTATCAACAAACTTTCCACCCATAGGTGCTGCAAATCCTGAGAATGCTGCCATTAATGTTACAAAATATCCACCTGAACCAAGTTTTAAACCTAGAACATTACTACAGAATTGTGGTAAGAATACTACAACCATAAGTCCTGCACCAACTAAAAATGCTATTATAAAGACTAGAACCATACCTCTGTTTTTGAAGTATTTTAAGTGTATAATTGGGTCCTCTGCTCTTTTTTCTACAAATATTAAGATTGGTAAAAGAATTATTGCTGCTATAAGGAATGGATATGATCTTACTGATTCAAAACTTGTAGCAAGCTCTGTAAAGTTAAGACTTGTTATAAACGCCATAAGTGAAAGAATTAATAGTGATGATACTATACTTCCACCCAAATCCATTTTCTTAAGTACTTTTTCTTGTTTTTCAAATTTCTTAGATAATAATACTCCTAATACAACTATACATATAGGAATGTTTATAAAGAATATTATTCCCCATCTATCATCCCCAAATAAATCTAATATTAATGATCCAAGGGCTGGTCCAATAAGAGTTGCTATACCATTTATTCCCCCAACCATACCAAGGGCTGCCCCTCTTTTTTCTGGTGGGAATGATCCTCCTATAAACGCTGTAGCTATTGGAATCATTCCTCCAGCTCCTATCGCCTCTATAAATCTAGCTCCTAATAAGAATTCGAAACCTCCATAGAAATTAGCTAGTCCGCTTAGTAATGAACCTAAACCAAATAGAACTATACTAACTGTAAACATAGGCTTTAAGCCTTTTCTGTCTGCAAGTTTCCCCATTATCGGCATAGAAACTGCATAAATTAAAGAATATAAAGTAATTATCCAGATACTCGCATCTGCTGAAATATTAAGTGTATTTCCTATTACTGTACGAGCTGGTGCTACTATTGCAGTATCTAAAGAACCCATAAAGATTCCTACTAAAAATATAATTACTAATAATTTTGTACTTTTTTTATCCATCAATATTTCCTCCTTTGTAAAATTTAAAATTCCATCTCTTTCCCTGTTATGATATAACTATACTGCCTTACCTAAGGTTAAGTTCAAGAGTTTTTTTTATATTTTTTAAAAAGTAGCTAGGAAGGTATTCCTAGCTACTTTTCTATAACTTAATTGTTTGTATTATGTAAATATCTTCTCTATCTTCTAGATATTCTACCCTAAATCCATGTTTTTTAATCATATTAGCTACTTCACTAGCTGGTGAAAGACCTAAAGAAATTTCATTTGCCTTTCTTTTATGATGGTCATTCAAATCTTTTCTTCCCATTCCATGTGCTATCACAAAAGAACCTTGTGAGTCTAATAATTCATTAACTTTCATAAAAAGTTTTTCTGGTTCTAAAAAATGCGGAAATACATGTAATAAAATATACTCCATTTTTTCTCTATCTGCAACATAATCTTTATCACAATCTTATATTTTTTCCTTAAAAACACTTTATTTTTTTCATATATTATCAATAAAATATTCAGTATTTAAAATACGTAAACAAAAAAATCCCTAGGATAAATCCTAAGGATGTAATAATCTTAATTATAGAAACTGTGCGCCCTACTCCGACGATAATCCATATACGTTACTTAAGTAGTTAGCTCAAGCCAGATTTGACCATGGCACATGAAAGTGACCGCTTATGGCTGCTTCCTTCCGGACCTGACCAAGTTCACAGGCTTCCATTGCATGGGACCCAACTCTCAACACCACTTGCCTAAGGCAGACTATACAAAGTTATCGCCTCGGTAGGAGTTCAATCTTGCTATAGCGGATTGCAAGTTACAGGGCACCGCTAACTCCCCATCTAGCACAGCTATGGCGGAGAAAGTGGGATTTGAACCCACGATAGAAATGAATCCTATACACGCGTTCCAGGCGTGCTCCTTCAGCCGCTCAGACATCTCTCCATAGTATGCTCTACTATAATTAAAATATATTAAATTTTGAACAATAGCTACTGCTAACTACTGCTATTATTTAGTTTATCATATCTATAGTTAAAATTCAATATACTATTTTTTTCTCTTTCTTTCAAAAAAAACTAAAAATTGTAAATAGTATACAAATATTTTTTAAATATACTATAATATCTATCTTCCTAAAATAACTTTTTTAAGTCTTTTTCGTTTGAAAAATGCAATAAAAGTTGCTTTTTTTCCCTTTTAGGAAGAAAAGCAACTTCTTACTACAATTCTATGATATGATGTGACTGTTGATATTTAAACATTTGATATTGTACTTAGATTGTTGATATTGTTCATTCAACTTTTAATTAAGTTGACCTCTTATCATTGTGAACAATTTCTTACTGCTATCGACAATCTAGATATAAAATGTAAAAACTCTATTGCGAAACTACAAAATATACTTTAGCCTCTGGTGAATTTTATATTCTCAGTGGCTTTTTTCCTTATATTTAAGAAAACTAATGACCTATAGCTTGTCTATAAGGTCATTAATAAATCTTTTTGATACTAGACAAATGTCCTCATTGTCCATAACAACAGTCTTATCTTTAGTATTAACTTCTTTCACTTTAGAATTATTTATTAAATATGACTTATGACATCTAAAAAAATCACTTCCTAAAGAGGTTTCTAAAGATTTAAGATTTCCTACAAACTCAAACTCTTCACTCTTTTTATGTAAAATAATCTTATGAGGCTTCTCTGAGGTCTCAAAATAATAAATATCATCCTTTGATATACTAAGTACAACGTCTCCTTGTTTTATCTTTATTTTCCTAACCTCTACATTATCAGAAGTTAGTTTTCTATCCGCCCTAAAAAGACATTCTCTTATTCTATCATCTAGATTTTTAACATCATTCTTTATTATATAATCTAAAGCTTCTACTTTATAAATATATGATAAATATAATAGCTCAATATGCTGTGTTATGTAAACAATAACTCCTAATTCATCGTATTCTCTAAGCTTTGCCCCAAACTGAATTCCATTTATATCAGATTCAAAAAATACATTAAGGAAATATATAGCCGGTTTTTTCCTCTTTTTTACCACTTCTAATATATCATACGGATTACTAGTAACCTTAGATATCTTCATATCAAGATTTTCTATGAATATAGTTTTTTCAACTACCTTCTCAAAAGAATTCTTTTCCTCTTCAAAAGTCATACAAATAAAAACGTCTACCATCTAAAACCCTCCGTAAATGAAAAACACATTTCCAAATTTAGTATTTTAAATAAGTATTTTTTTAAATATTATTTAAATAATTTACTACCGCTATTTTATCATATAAAATTGGCAATAACAAAAAAAGTCTATTATTGTATTAAAAATGACAAAACCCTTTTTTTATTAAAAAAAGACAGGATTCAGAGTTTAATTCTAAAATCCTGTCTTTTTCTAAAATAATCTACTAAGTTTTATAATAAACATTAACATTCCCATCGTAGCTATTTTCTAAAATTTATATCCCTTTTTTAAAAAAATCTTTAATCTTACTTTAATTGAACGGTATAATCATTCTTTTAAATTACCAAATCATATTAACGTTTACTAGAATAAATTTCCATTTTTCACTTTAGTAGATGTAAAACTAGAATACTTATTGTTGTAAAAACATAAACAACAATCTTTTAACCTTGATACTTTAACTTTAACTTTATACTTATCTAAAGTTTCTTTCATGTAGCATTACTTACTATATTATATAATCACTTCTCTTATAGTATAAATCTACACTCACATAAACGTAAAATACCTATTTTTCATAATATCAATAAGTAATTACTTATATATAGTTTAAAATATTATATTATTTGAGCTAAATCACTGTATAAATGGATATATTGAATTAACTTTTATCTTTATTAACTCCTTATTATCCTCTTCAAAATTTTCTATAACTCCTCTTACTTTTATTTTATCACCAGACTCAAACTTATAATCTTCTATAGGTTTTATACCCTCACAATAAATACCCACATACTCTGAATCCGCTATGCAACAGTTCATATCAAGCATAGTAATTATAAAATTATCTTCTTTATCTATTGCGTAATATATTCCTTCTATTTCTGTGTGAGTATGACCATGATGCTCAGTATTGCTATGATTATTATGATATAGCTTAACACCCTTAGCTTCTAATGAAACTTTAGTAATATTAATCGTAGACACAAACATTAAAACTACTATCAAAAATAAAAATTGAAAATATCCACCTTTCACTCCTTGTCTTGATGGCACTGTTTTAATTCTAGTAATCTGTATAAATGCAAGTACATATATCATAACTAACATAAACCAAGTAGAAATTTTTCTATTACTATCAACTATCATATAAATATCACCTGTTAAAATTAATACTGTCAAACAGATGCCCATAGAAAGTAATATAAGAAACCAAATAAACTGATCTAAATTAAATCTTTTCATCTTTTTATACTACCCCCTAAAACAGAAATGCCGTACTAATAAATACAAGCGAAAAAATTACAAAAGTTAGCTTTATAACAAATGATTTAGTAAATGAAGCAAGTAACATTCCTATATTCTTAACATCTATCATAGGACCTATTACTAAAAATCCCATCACTCCTCCAAGAGAAAAACTTGATAAAAAAGTCTGTGCTACAAAAGCATCGGCCTCTGAACATAATGAAATCAAGAAACTAAACAACATCATAACTATTATTCCTGTTATATGATTAAGTCCTAAAGAATTTATCATATTATCAGTTATATTCATTTGGAATATAGCTGCAACCATAGCTGCTACAATGAAATACTTTCCTATATCGTAAAACTCAATACTTGTCCCCTTTATAAGCCTTAAAATCACATTTTCATTACCATTTTTTATATCTTCACATCCACAATCGCATCTATAATTTATAGCATTACTTTTTAATATGTTATCTTTATTAGTTAGTGGAATCATTAAAAGTCCTGTAATGACTGCAATCACAACCCCTAACACAACTCTTAAAGCAACTATTTTAATATTGCCATTAAAAGCTACGTACGTAGATGCAATAACAAGCGGACTCACAATCGGAGCTGATAACATATAAGTAATTGCAACATTAATTGGTATATTTTTTTGTATAAGACTTTTAGTTATTGGCACAGTAACACATTCGCACACTGGCAAAAACACGCCTAAAAAAGCTGCTACTATTCCACCTAAAAGTCTATTCTTTGGTATTAATTTCTTTATCAAATCCTCTGTTACAAATAATTGCATTATTGAAGAAATTATTGCCCCTAAAAGAATAAAAGGCAATGCTTCTAACAATATAGAGGAAAAGATAATAGAAAACTTTGATATAGCATCTAACACCCTTTCACCCCTCAAAATTCAACTAAGCACTAATGACTCTAGTTTTATTAACCTTTTTCTCAAAATCAGACTTATCATAAGCAACTACTATGTGCCCATGAGTATTAAGATTCTTTATTATATTTAAATTTTTTTCAATTACTTCATCTGAAGCCATATCAGCTTTATTTAAAATAATCAAATCGCTACTTTCAACTGCTGGTATAAAAATATGCCCTAAATTCTTAATAAACATACCAAAAGTTAAAGTATCTAAAATTGTTATTAATCCAGTAATTTTAAAATAAGCCTTAAGCCTCGTAGTATTAAAAAGCTTTATAAGTTCTGTAACATCCTCAATTCCGTTGCATTCAATAACCATACGACTTGGTTTATAGAACTTAATCATTCTAATAAGCCTTTCTTCTGTAAGGTCCTTATTACTAGAAAACTTTTTAATATTTAAATTCAGCTTATTTCCTACATTAGCATTTATATCTGCCTTCCCATCTTCACACTGAATAAGAATAACTTCCTCTCGACCTAAAGTTTTAGCCATAAATAAATTTATAAAACTAGTCTTTCCAGAAGATAAAAATCCCGTAACTAAATCAACTGAACATTTTCTCACGAATTACCACTCCTAAATTTTATTACTTCATAAATAAATTCTTAATAGCACTCTTATTCAAATTGCTCCCAATAACACAAACTCGTCCTGTATAATCAGGTGTGAATTTTTGTATCTTTATCTCCCCAGGGACATAATCAAACCTAACCCAACCATCCTTTGTAGTCTCAACAATTCCCTTAGCCCTAACAATATTTCCTAAAGATTTATCCTTATCTATCATAGTTAAAACTCTTTGCAACTTCTCTTTATCAAAAACTTTTGATGTCTCTACGCCCCAATTATCAAAAACGCTAGTCACAGCCCTCACCTTTGTCTTTATTGAAGCAACTGGCTTTTCAAATTTTCTAAATTCAATACTTACCTCTTCTTTAGTTACCGCCCCTATTTCTAAAATTCTTTTTGCCTTTATTTTACTAAGGTCTGTTGTAACTATATTTGCCTTTTTATTAATCTTGCTTATTTCAGCTAAAATATTATTTATCTCATTTGTAGTCTTATCTGAAACTCTACTTAAAATAATCATATTAGCATTCGCAATTTGATCTCTAAAAAACTCTCCAAAATTTTTTATATAATCTGAAAAAGTAGCAACATTAACAACAGTTGCAATTACATTTATCTCTCCCTTTGTAACATTTGCTTCCTTTATAGATTTTATAACCTCTGATAGCTTTGCCACTCCTGTAGGTTCAATAATGATTCGCTCTGAGTTGTATTCATCAACTATACTTTTAATACTCTCCTTGAAATCTCCTTTTATATTGCAACAAATACACCCTGAACTAATCTCCCTAACTTCAACTTTTTCATCCTTTAAAAGACTACCATCAATAGCTACTTCGCCGTACTCATTTTCTATAATAGCTATTTTTTCCTTGTAAAGTTCTTCTGCAATCAACTTTTTAATAAGCGTTGTTTTGCCAGCACCAAGAAATCCAGATATAATATCAATCTTCATTCTCTCTCTCCTCATAGAGTTTTTCTATATGAGTATATTCTTAGAAAAAAAAATTTATTACTTTACACTTTTATCAAATAATAATTAATTACTACTATTTATTTATATAATTTTATTAATTACTCACTTTCATATATCTAATCGCATTTAATACAATATATATTCTTCTATATTTCAATTTTAACAATTTGAAATATATAGCCCTTTAATATAGATTTATATTTATAAAAATTCAAAAACTATTTTAAATTCTATA
>JBOFRC010000199.1:0-1800 GCA_051650825.1 Sarcina sp.
ATGAGTTTCAGTTATTACTTTACATTACATCGTTACATGCTGATGCTGAAAGCTGAACCTAAAGAGATATGATAAGAGATTCAGTAAGTTTAGGGAATCACACAGAAGAAAATCTCCGTTAATATTTAACTTATCACACTTAAACGTTTGTACTTTATTTCTATATTATGATTGTGCTTCTTCATATTGTAATTCTACTACTTGTCCAGGTGTCTACTCTGTAAAGACAACACCTGTTACAGTACATGTCTGTCTGTCATTACAGGACCCCTCCTGTTTTATCTGAATTGAGGTTCTAAGGATAGAGGGTGTTGTATGCTGTACAGATCGTAAAGCCCTGAGGAAAGCAAAAGCAAAATCTCTGCACAACAGGGTGTAGAGAACAATGTTTCTTCAGTGAGTCCCAGAACAAACTCTTAACTCCATCAGGGAAGGAAAAAGGGCTCCTATAACAGGCCTGTAGCCACTTTCTACATTTGACCCCCACCTGAAACATTTTCACTTCTCACCATTCCTGTAGCTCTTTGTCTTGACTGAAAGAAGGAAGAAACCTTTCTGCTATTTTTAACATTTTGCAAGCGTTTGTTTAAATCAGAGGTCAGTTTTAGTAGCTGTAATTTTGAAGTTACATTAGTGTAAAACATATGAGCAATATGAGAATGACACGGTGGAGACGTCAGAGGAGGCTGAGAAATCATGTCTACCAGAAATACAGTAATAACATTTACCAGTATGTACATCTGCATGGAAACTTTGACATGTCTCCACAGCAAATATCTGTCAGGGGAAAAACAACAATTCATCAATAGTATGAATTATTATCGCAAACAAACCTCACAAAGAGCGGAGGTGGCTCATCTCTCTTCAGGGTGTTTGGTTTCCAGTCGAAAAGAAAACTGAAAACGCACTGAAATCAAAAGATTTAGCCAATGGAGTGAAATAATCCCACTTGTTCCCAGTTCACGTTCCCTTGTTTTAGGAGTTTTCCAGAGATGTCAGTATCTACAAATAAAAGTACAGCAGGCCCCCGCAACATACAAACAAGAATCAAGATATATGACAATAACATTATTTTAGAAAATGTCTGAAAACATAACACCCCCCCCCACCCCCAACACACGAACACACACCTCTGATTGTTTTGTTGGTTTGAAGAAAATCAGATTTCAGAACTTGAAGATGAAGAGTTCAACCTGAAGAGCTGCTGACAGTTCAGCTCTGCAGAAACGAAATCAGCAGGTTTTACTTGTTGTTGGTGTTTGGGAGTTCTTCAGTAAACGTGTCCGTCTGCAGGCTAATGTCATCTGCTGACTCTCCTTCATCTATCCCCACATCTGTCCCCACATCCACCTGTCCCCGCTGAACCGCTGACTCAGCACTTTAATACCCTCTGTCTGACGCTGCCATTGGCTGCAGAGACAAAGTCCAACACCTCGTCATGTTGTCAGTGTGACCGACTGAAAATCCCAGGGAGCAGCAGCATCACAGCCAAAATAAGACACTAAGTTTGGAAAACTTTGTTTGTAGTTCACTTCTTAAAACCAAAGTTAAAAAGTGCTTCATGAAAAATCCAACATTCTGGAGACTGGCAGGTATGAAGGTTAAACCTGTTGATAATTTATGTGTACAGATTTGTAATTTGTTCCCACACATTCATAATTCAAACCCTAAAATAAATAAATCAATCCCTCAAACTATTCAATTATTTCCCTTAAATTAATAGAATTGCATTATTGTGGCTGTAGGACCTGGAGTTATAGGTTGTTGTTGCTATGGTCAGTTAGCACCCAGGGTGTTAGC
>JBOFRC010000200.1:0-1548 GCA_051650825.1 Sarcina sp.
CGGGCGCAGGGGGCACCTCGGTGAGGGTGCCCGCCCGAACGTCTGGTTCTCCGAGGCGGGCGCGGAGAACCCGTCGGAGGGTGCGCCCCTGGAAGTCCCCAAAGCAGCCAAAACCTAAGTCGATGAAATTTAGGTTACCAGTTGCGCGGGCCTCTGGAGGCCCGGGTGGGCTGGGACATTAATGCCCGGGCTTAAGTGTGGGGTCCCCCGGTTCGGCTGGTGAACAGGTGTGGGTCCCCAGGAGCTGTTGCCGGACTTGTGGCCGGAGTTGTGGTTCTCTGAGTCGGGTAGGGGGTGGTGGTGCGGTGGGGGTCCCTCCCCAGGGCTGTGGTTCTCCGGAGCGGGTAGAGGGGTGTGGTAGGGTGGGGGTCCCTACCCAGGGCTGTGGTTCTCTGGGGTTAGGTTTAGGGTGTGGTGGTGTGGTGGTGTGGTGGTGTGGTGGGGGTCCCTCCCCAGGGCTCTGGTTCTCTGGGGTTAGGGTTAGGGTGTGGTGGTGGTGGTCAAAGTTCGGAGCCCGTAGAGGATGTGAAAATTTCTCTAAGTCCAACAAATCCAAACTGGGTCCGACCTCCACCCCCTCCGCCGCTGTCAGCCAGGCCGGGGAAGGCTCAACCTCCCCGGCCGCGGTCAGATTCGCCCGCCACCCTGGAGGTTCGCCTGGATCGCAGGTTCTCGGCTTCCCGTCGGAGTTACGGCCGGTCAAAGCTGGACCGGAAGTGGCCGTATCTCGGGAACGGAAGGTCCTAGGAGTCGGGGGACGACGGTGTTAGAAGGGGTCCCCGGGGACGAGCTCCAACTCGGCTCGGTTCCCGAGTTATGCCCGTTTACGCGTAAGGGGCGTTTGGACAAAAAGGCCCGTATCTCGGACAGGAAGCGTCCCAGAGGCTCGTCCTTCGGGAAGGTGGGGGGTCCCCAGGGGACTCTTCTGACCCCAGAGTCCCCAGCCTCTGGGACCTTTCCTTCCGAAGCGCACCCGGTTTTGTTGGGCCCCGTAGCACGGCCCCCGGGGGCGCTAGAAACGTGGGCCAGGCGGCGTTGGATAGGGCCCCTGGGGACCTTACCTTTGCCCCGAATTTGGTGCCTCTAGGCGGCGCGGTCGCGGAGCTATGGCCGTTCAAAATTCTGGCGCCGAATTTCGGTTTTTCGCTTATAACTCGTGAAGGGAAAGGCGGAAAAATCTGAAACTCGGACCGTTTATAGCGCTCGGCGCCCCGGATCGAACGAGACCACCTACGCCCCGAAAGTCCCCGGGGGTCCCGAGTTACGGACGGTCAAAGTCTAAACTTCGAACCGCTATATCTCCGAAACGGAACGTCAAAACCGTCCGTAATTCAGGTCGATCGTAGGGCCGGACGAGACCTTCAAAACGAGACCACCCGCTCCCCTCTCCTCGCCGGGGAACGGGAGTTATAGCCGCTCAAAGACGGGGGTCCCGCGGATCAGCGATCCGCGAGGTGGCGCTCCCGAGCCCCGCCACTTACGTGGTCGGGCGAGGGTCGGGAGAGGTCCTTCCCACGCGAGTTTGAGCGCGCTGGGTCTTTCCGTTCG
>JBOFRC010000201.1:0-1271 GCA_051650825.1 Sarcina sp.
TCCCATCCTAAACCTTCTTCATCCATAAGAATTCTCATTAATTCTGGTATAGCTAAAATTGGATGTGTATCGTTTAATTGTATAGCTATATGTTTATCAAAATCTCTTACATGTCCACCTTCTTCTTTCAAAGTTCTTATTATACTTTGAAGTCCAGCTGAAACTAAGAAATATTCTTGTTTTAATCTCAATAATTTACCATTGTATTCTGAATCATCAGGATATAATACATTTGATATAGCTTCTACTTTATCTTTGTATTCCATCGCTTTGACAAAATGTCCATGACTAAATTCTTGGTAGTCAAACCCAGCTTTAACAGGCTCTGCACTCCATAATCTTAATGTGTTAATTTGCTCATTTTTGTACCCTACAACAGGAGTATCAAATGGAATTGCTAAAACCTCAGAATAATCTTTGTGGACAAATTTTATATTTCCATTTTCATTAACTGTTGCGATTTCTCCCCAGAATTTTACCTTTTCACTTCTATCTACTCTTTTAGTTTCCCATAGAGAACCTTCTTCAGTCCAATCATTAGCAATCTCAACTTGGTTATTATCAATAATTTTTTGTTTGAAGAAACCATATTTATATCTAATACCACAACCATGACCTGAAATTCCTATTGAAGCAATAGAATCTAAGAAACAAGCTGCTAGTCTACCAAGTCCACCGTTACCTAAAGCCTGATCTCCTTCTGCTTCTTCTAAATCTTTTAATTCTATACCAAGCTCTGCAAGACCTTCTTTACAAACTTTTCTAATACCTAAATTTATAAGTGTATTATCTAGTAATCTACCTAATAAAAATTCAATTGAAAAGTAATAAACCTTTTTTCCAACTCTCTCTTCTAACTTTTTTGTCTCTAGCCATTCATCTGAAATATACTCACCAACAAGTTTTGCCAAAGCATTATACTGATGCAAAGGTTTATTTACATCTACTTTACTAACATGAGTATTTCTTAGAACTCTTTCATAATCTTCTTTGAACTGTTCCTTTGTAATTTGCATAAAAACCATCTCCAATTTAAAATAAAACCTTTTAAACTTAGTGATTAAATAAAAATATAATTATTTAACCACTCCTTGCCTCATATATCTTAACTCTAATTCTAAAAGCTAGATAAGTTAATCTATACTTTAACATTACCCCCAAATTATAGAGATTTTATGACAAATTATTAACTTTTAACTTTAGCACTTTCAGTATTTTTTTTACATTAAAAAGTATTTTTACATATATTTTTTATATTTATAATACAAACG
>JBOFRC010000202.1:0-8304 GCA_051650825.1 Sarcina sp.
AGAATTATGTCAACATTTTCTTAAAAACTTTCTGTAAAACTTTTTTGAAGTTTTATTTGTTTTCTTTTGAAGACAATATCTATTATATCAATTTATATTATTTTTATACCTGTTATTATTTTATAAAAACATATTTAAATTCATATTTCTTTTTTTTTCTATCATTTTCGTTAGTTTTTAATATTTGATACACTAGAATCAGTTGTATAGTATTTTTAATTTTAGTAAGAAAATTTCTCTCTTAGTATATGGGATATATTAATAAAAAAACTTATAGTTTTCTGAAAATATCAAAAAACTATAAGTTTTATTTTATATTGATACAATATTAAATTACTAGTTAAAGTAAAAATACATCTATGAAACTTGCTCTGTTACTAATAATAAATGCTTACCTGATCCATTTGATAAACAAGTATTCAATAATAGTACATTTTTCCCATTGTAATTTACTGCTGGATAAATTGATTGTGACATTAATCTACTAACTTCCGCATTAACATCATTTTGACTAAGTTGTCCTATATTTAATTGAATATCTGGGTAAACATATAAAGCTGCAATCGCTTGATATTCTCTAATTTTGTTAGCTGCTCCATCATATACATATATAGGATGATTTCCATCAAAGAAACTTTTGTTTTCAAACTGTGTAAGTTCTGAGAACATTATTCCATTAAGCATATTATGCCCATTTATCAATGTAACATCATTATCAAAAGATGTATTACGATGATCTAATGCTATACATCCATTCCAATAAGGCTGACCTTTCCAGTTATGTGTTAAATAGTATTCATCTGGCTGTCCATGCATTACTGGATAGTTTATATTTGTACCCTGTACAAATATCCAACCTTTAACATTAGGATTAATACTTAGAGCTTTATTATATTCACTCTTAAGATCAACCATATTATATATAGGTTCCTTCCATTGATCTCCCGTAACTATATTTTCAAGTTCTTTAAATCCACTACCATTGTTAAATGACATTCCTGAATCTATATATGTTCCATAAGTATAATTTAAATACTGATGTATACCACCTAATCCGACAATAATTATTGTAATCAACAATATTCCTAGCGCTACTCTTTTTCTGCTTCTTTTTTTAATCTTCAAAATTATACCTCCTTAAATAAAGCAAGTAAATATTACTATTAAACAAAGTATTATTCCTAATACAATATAAAAAGGACTACCTAATAGTAACTTTGCTATAAATGGGACCTGTTGTTGTTTTAAGCTTTCTTGATTTGGTGTGTTAGATACAGTATTATCATTACTTGCTTTATTATTCCCAATATTTAAAGGCATTTGTTGCTGTATTGAAGCCATTCCTCTACTAAGCCCTATTGTAATATTATTTGACCCACTTGTATAATTAGCTACATATAATTTTAAATCTCTAGAACTGTTATTTTCATTATTAATAACATCATTTACTGTTAAATTTTTTACATCGTCACTAGTTGCTACATTAATACTACTTTTGAAACTTACAACATTATATATATAAGGAACTATAGTTTTTTGCCCATTAGCACCTACAGCTTCTATATATTTTTCTCCAAATCCACTTTGACTTGTGTCTATATTAGGTAAAATTAAACTAGCCCCTTCTCCATTTGCAATTATCTTTGGAGAAACTATTTGCTCAACAGCTGGTTCAGAACCTATTTGATAAATATTATTTATTGTTCCAACATAAACAACTGGTGCACTTGGATCACTAAGATTCTTACACTCATAACCTTGACTTTGACGAATAATTTCCATATTTCCAAATTGAGTACTTATATCTGTTGTTGGAACTCTATTTAAATCACCATTTTGACTTATTTGCGGATTATCAAACGCATCTGGATTAGCATTTGATATACTAGTAAAATTATTGTCCGCATAAGTAATATTGTTAGCTAAAAGTGTTTTATACTCTATATGTTTAATTCCTTTAGCACTATATGCACCTATCACTAAAGTACTAAGGATTATAACACCTATTATTTTTTTCTTCATTAATAATCTCTACTCCTTATACCTCTTTTACTTTCTTTTGTTAATTAAATCATTCATTCTCTTCTCATAATCAGCTTCTCTAAGTTTTTTTCTCATAGTATGCATACTATATTCTCTTGTATCTTCTAATTCATATCTTTTATCTTTATATAACTCATCTTGTTTTCTTATATATTCCCAGAAGCCTTTTTTCTCAGTTTTTTTCCTTTTATGTGCTCTTAAATATAAATCTAATATTTCATTATCATCCCAGTGGTCTAAAATATAGCGCTCTCTTTGTCTCTTAGAACTATGATTTTTACTTTCATTAGGATTTACTTCAACATTTTCTACCTTTTCAACTCTATTATTTGAAGAGCTATTCACAATATACCTTTCACTTGTATATTTAGGTCTAATATCTTTATATTGTACTTTTAAAAGTTCTTTATTTTGCTCATTTGAAATTTCTTCTGCTTCCTCAAAATCATCTAATTCAGCATCTGTAAATACTCTATTTTGAATTAAGCCATAATTAACTTCTGACTCATTATTATTTTCATCTTCAGCAATTGAAGCTTCTAAATATTCATTATTTTCAAAATCTTCTTGTATTTCAAAACCTTCATCTTCTGAATTCTTTTCATCAATAGAATCTACAAATTCTAAACCTGGATTATTGTAATTATCTTCATTAGCATCAATAAATTCTTGGGCATCTTCTGTTTTTTGATTCTCATGCTCGTAAAATTCTTCTAAATTTTGATTATCTTCTTCCCCCTGAACATATGGTGATATATTTTCTTTATCTCCATCATCATACATATCTGTTGCTTGATCAGAATCTTCATTATAAATGTCTTTATTTACAAATTCTTCTTCGTTATTTATAGGTTCTTCTTCATAAACTACAGACTCTTCTTCATAATTTACAGGTTCTTCCTCATAAAATTCTTCTTCTTGTTCCTGATTTTCATACTCTTCAACTAAACTAGGTATAACCACTGTAAATAAAGCTTCTACAAAATCAAATTTAAGGGCATCTAACATTTCATTATATAATCTTAAACTTTCTTTATTATAAACTTGTACAGGGTCTTTTTGATTATATCCTTGGTTTTTAACACGCTGTTTTAATAGCTCCATACCTTTTATATGCTTGACCCAGTTTTGATCTATTAATAATAAAAAGTTTCTTCTTAAATGATCTTTAAAATCTATTATTCCAAGCTCTAATAATCTATTTAAGTAATCTATTATCTGATCTGTGCAATACTGTATAACTTCTGCTAAATCATCAATTCCCATCATATAATCATAGACTTCATCAAAAGAAAAATTATATCTTTTATTAAACTCTTCAATTAACTTTAAATAAAAATTCTGCTTATCAAAATTTACAAGTTTCCCTCTATTAAACTCACTATATTTCTCAAATAATTCACTTATAAATTTAGTGTTTACATCTAATATCATAGATGTAACAGTTAGTCTTATATCTTTTCCAAAAAGAATCATATCTCTTTCTTTATAAATGATTCTTCTATGTCTATTTACTGCCTCATCATACTTTGTATTATCTTTTCTTTCTTGGAATTCTTTACTTGAAACTAATCTTTGTAATTTCTTAACTTCTTTTCTTAAATAATCACTATCAGGTCTATCATAATTCTTCTTTAAATCCTTTTTAGAATTATTTATAAAAAGTTCATCGTCTAAAGATATATAAAATTGACTACTACCATTGTTTCCTTGTCTACCAGCTCTACCTATAAGCTGATTATCAATTCTTTCACTTTCTGCTCTTTCAACACCAATTACTTTAAGACCACCAAGATTATTTATCTCATTAGAAATTTTAATATCTGTTCCTCTACCTGCAACACTAGTAGCTATAGTTATCGCTCTCTTAGCTCCTGCCCTTGCAACTATCTCGGCTTCTTCTTCTTTTGTTTTAGCAGTTAATAAATTATGCTCTACATTTAATTCGTTTAATAACTTAGAAAGAATTTCTGAATCTTGAATGGAAATAGTACCAACAAGTATAGGTCTACCATCTCTACTAGAATTTATAATATCTTTTATAATAGCCTTATATTTTTCTTTCTTATTTAAATATATTAGATCTTCATAATCTACTCTACGAACGCCTTTATGAGTTGGAATAACTACAACATCTAAATTATAAATTTCTTTAAATTCTAATTCCTCAGTTTTAACAGTACCACTCATTCCTGAAACTTTTTTATATAACTTAAATAAATTTTGATATGTTATAGTTCCTAAAGTTTTAGACTCTCCCTTTATTTCGACCCCTTCTTTAGCTTCTAAACATTGATGTAATCCATTAGAAAGTCTTCTTCCATCTGCTATTCTTCCAGTATTTTGGTCTATTAAAATTACTTCTCCATCTTCTACTATGTAATCTTTATCTTTTTCTAAAATAAATTGTGCTCTTAACGCCTGAGATATTACATGAGTTATCTCACTATATCTCGTATCTGCAATAGTATCTAGTTCTAAAACTTTTTCTACTTTACTAATACCAGATTCAGTAAGTACGATAGCATCTTTTTCATAATCTCTATCATAATCACTTTCATTCATTTTCCCAATTAATTTTGTTATGTAATAATATAATTTTGTTGGTTTATCACCTTTTGCACTTATTATAAGTGGAGTTCTTGCTTCATCTATAAAAATCGAATCAATTTCATCTATTAAGGCATAATTTAACCTTCGTAATACTTTTTCTTGAACTTCAAATACTAAATTATCTCTTAAGTAATCAAATCCGACATCTGTATTAGTAGTATATATAACATCTTTTCTATATTCTTCTCGTCTATTTTCAGTATTTTGTATAACTAATCCTACTGATATTCCTAAGAATTCAAATAATGGAGCCATCTCTTCTTTATCTCTTTTTGCTAAATAATCATTAACAGTAATTATATGAACACCTTTTCCTGTAAGAGAATTAAGATAAGCAGGACATAACTCTGTAAGTGTTTTACCTTCACCTGTTTTCATTTCTACAACTCTACCCTGGTGCATAGCTATACCACCCATAAGCTGAACTTTATATTGTTTTTTCCCTAAAATTCTAAAACTAGCCTCTCTACAAACTGCAAAAGCTTCAATTAATATATCATCAAAACTTTGACCATTTTTAAGTTTATCTTTAAACTCCTCAGTTTTTATAAAAAGATCCACATCACTTAATCGAGACATACTATAGTCTAATCTGAGAATTTGCTCTGCCATAACATCTAATTTTTTTATTTCTCTCTCACTGTAATTAAAAATACTCATATAAATTGCTCCTATATCTATCTATTACTATTAATAAAAATATAATCTTAAAAAAATTGGTTAGCCTAAATAAACTTAGGACTAACCAATTAAAAGATTATATATTTAATGTTTATTTAAAATAAAAAATACTTTTTTTCTATTTTAGATAAAATTATTTTCTTTTAAGAACTGTTAACACACTTCCTACAACTCCAGCAAGACCGATAGCTCCAAGAATTCCTGTTGTTTCACTTACTCCACTTAATCCTGTGTGAGGTAATGAGTTACTTGTGCTAGTTGATCCTGGTAATACACCGTTTGTTGTTGCTGTTGCTTTAGCTGTTGCTTTAGCTGTTGCTTTAGGAGCTGCAACTTTATTTGATAATTTTGCTGCAGATTTTGTTGAGCTAACAACTGTTTTGCTAACATTATTAACAACTTTGTTTGTGTTTGTTGTTGTATTTGTTGTTGTGTTTGTTGTGTTATTAGTTGTACTAATATTGTTGCTTATGTTGTTGTTGTTACCATTAACATTGTTTGTAATAGTATTGTTTGTTGTGTTGTTTGTTGTATTATTTGTTGTGTTATTTGTTGTGTTATTTATGATTGTTGTTGATCCAGATGTTTGAGTTTTGTTTCCTGCTGGATCTGGTGTTGTTGTTTTTGAAGTAGTGTTTGATGAACTACTTGTATCTTTTCCGTTGTTTGTTGTAGTTGATGAACTACTATTTGATGAAGTAGATGAACTACTTGTTTTTGATGTAGTTGATGAACTACTGTTTGATGTAGTTGATGAACTACTTGTTTTTGATGTAGTTGATGAACTACTGTTTGATGAAGTTGATGAACTACTTGTTTTTGATGTAGTTGAACTACTTGTATCTTTTCCATTGTTTGATGAAGTAGATGAACTACTTGTTTTTGATGTAGTTGAACTACTTGTTTTTGATCCTGAGTTTGATGGAACTACTGGTCCTGGACCTTGTCCTGGTTTAACATGTGATGTACCATGTGTTGTTCCTGCATTATTAGCTGTAGAGTTTGAAACTGCATGTCCACCTTTAGTAGCATTTGCACTTGAACTTGATACAGCTGATCCATTACCTTTGTTTGATGATGATGAGCTTGATACAGCTGATCCATTACCGTTGTTTGAAGCTGATGATACTGATGATGCTCTTCCAGCTCCATCATTTGAAGCTGATGATACTGATGATGCTCTTCCAGCTCCTTTGTTTGATGATGATGATACTGATGTAGCATTTCCAGCACCTTTGTTTGATGATGATGATACTGATGTAGCATCTGCTGATTTTTTACTTCCATTATTTAATGAAGTTGAAGCTGATGTAGCACTTCCGTGTCCTTCATTAACTGATGTAGCTGCAGCATGTGATGTTCCATGAGCTACTGATTTTGAATTTGCTGTAGCATTTGCTGTTCCAGCACCTTCATTTTTTGAGTTAGCAGCAGCTGTAGCTGATTTACCACTGTTTACTGCTGTTGCACTTGTCATAGCGCTTCCATCTTTATGGTTTACTGAGTTTGATGTAGCATTTGACATTCCGTGTCCTTCATTACTTGAAGCTGAGTTAGACATAGCTCTTCCATGTCCTTCATTGCTTGAAGCTGAGTTAGACATAGCTTGTCCAGCACCTTTGTTTGCTGATGATGATACTGATGTAGCATTTCCAGCACCTTTGTTCATTGATGATGATACTGATGTAGCATCTGCTGATTTTTTACTTCCATTATTTAATGAAGTAGCTGCTGAATGTGATTGACCTGCACCTTCATTAACTGCTGTAGCAGCTGTGTGTGAAGTTCCATGTCCTTCTGTTTTTGAGTTAGCAGCTGATGTAGCTTGTCCAGCTCCTTTGTTCATTGATCTAGCTGAAGCATTTGCTGCTCCTCCATTAGATACTGCATTAGAAGTTGCAACTGCTGTTCCTTCTACTTGAGCCTCTACGTTTTTATTTCCTTGTGTTTTAGTTGTATTTAATTGTTGAGCTTCTTGTACTTGCTCAACTTGTTGTTGTGTATTGTGTAACATATAATACCACTCCTTAATAAACTTTCAAATTCACTTTCAATATACAACGCTTTTGGGAATTTTAAAATTTATTTTTTTTACACTTTTATCAGTTTATACACTAAATTTTATCATTTAATCACCATTCGATAGTATTAACATTGAAAATTTATTTATTATTTCTAAGTTTTAGTAATAAAAATGGAAATATTATATAACTAGTTAAAGAGTTAGACTCCTTTTAGTCATTAAATTAACTTTTAATTCATATTTACTTCTTTTTTTATTATTTTAAAAATTAAATTTACTATAATTTATAGCATTATAGTGTATCTTCGATATCAATTATCATATTAGAATAATTAATATTAAGCTTTTTTTAACAAAGTTATTCTTCTACGAATTAATCTTATCAAAATATTCCTACTGTGTATTTTTTTTTTAATTTTATTGACACTATTGCGAAAAGATGGTATTTAGAGCCATTAACTGTTTCATTTAAAATACCCATTTAAATTTAATTTCATTATAAATATCATAAAATTAAAAAGTACATTTCCCCTAAAAATTAGATTCTAATCAAAGAAAACAAATCTAAAACTCTTGCTACTACTATCATAACAACTATTATAATAAGAACCGCAACTATTATCGAAATCTTTCTATTCATTTTATCCCACCTTACTTAATCTTTAGTTATTAATATACTCTTTAAATTTGTCATTTTTTCAACAACTCAAAAAACTATTTTATATATACAGTAAATAACCATATATATTAAGGATAGTATTTTATTTTTAAATATAAAAAAAAGAGATAACTAAAAGTTATCTCTTGGTGCAGATAAAGGGAGTCGAACCCCCACATCGTAAGATACCAGATCCTAAGTCTGGCGCGTCTGCCAATTCCGCCATATCTGCATAAATGGTGACTCGCCAGGGAATCGAACCCTGGACACCGTGATTAAAAGTCAC
>JBOFRC010000203.1:0-4193 GCA_051650825.1 Sarcina sp.
TGATGAATAATAGTTAAAAAATTTAAACAATTTGTAATTTATAGTTGATTTAAACAATTTCAATATTTTGTACATTTTCATATGTTATCTTTATATCATAGCAAAACGAAAGTTAAGTTCAAAATGTGTAAGGGCTAAAAATTTTCTTTCGTAACTTAAAGATAAAACTTGGTGAAAAACAATAGATAAACAAAGGAGAGAATTAAATTATGAGAAGTGGAATAATAGAAAATGTTACAGTTAATGGAATTGTTAGTGAGATAATTAGTTATGATGTTGTAGGTACTTCAGCTTTTAAGCTTGCAGGCTTTTTTAGAGAATTGTTTGATAAGCTAGGAAGTGATTATGAAAAGAGTATCACAATAAAATGTGATGGAAAAGAAATAAAAAATATAAGCTCGCAAGAAATTTACTTTATACCTGAAACTGATTTTGAACATTCAGCAAAAGGGCGAGGAGATTATTATGGAAGAATGGAATTTGTGGTTTATGATTCTAATAGTATAGAACATGAGGTTATATCAGTTGATGATTGTTATGAAAAACAAACTTTAGATATTAATCCTAATATAAAAGCTGTAAAAGTGATAACTACAAATGAGATAGTAATTGAAATTATATTATAATATATATGCCTTAAATGCAGTAGCATTTAAGGCTTTTTATTTCGTTAAAAGCTTTAATAAGGGGGAGAATTTTGAAAAAAATAATAGTTGTTTTAAATGATAATATAGATTTAGATATAAGAAAAATAATAGTTGATAAACATTTTACCGAGTATGATTGGGTTATAGATAAATTTAGTGAAGATACTGAGATTTTATATAATGGAGATTACTATGAGATAGATAGTGAGAACTTAAGTATGGCTAAGTTAAGCGAATTATTTGAAGATAAGAATTATTATATCATCCATTTGATAATACAGGCTTATAAAAGAGGAAGGAAGTCACAATATAATTTAATTAAAAATAAAAAAGATTTTTTGAATTTTGACTGTGAGATATTATTTAGAGTTTTTGATGTTAGAATATGTGAAATTGTTATAAAGGATGATAAGGTCTTTAGAGAGGTTTATAATAAATTAGGTGAGAACTTAGAATTATTTGAGAGAGTTGAATATACAAAGGTAAGTAAAAAAGATATATTTTTAAATTTTTAGATTTTAAAATAAATTAATATAATCTACACAAGGAGAGGAATTTAGATGATGGACAAAAGATTTAATTGTTTAAGTAAAGCAGGACGAGAATTTAATGAAGACATTTGTTATGTAGATAAAAATAAAGGTTTTTTACTCGATGCAGCCACTGGACTTACTAGTTATAAGGTAACAGATAGAGAATCCGATGGACAGTGGTTTGTTGAAAGATGGTATGAGTATCTTAAGGCAAATTTAGATAATTTAGATAAGAGTTTGGATACCGTTGTAGAAAAAGGAATAGAAATAATAGAAAAAGATTTTTATGATATTGCACAGGTTGAATATATAAGCGAAATTGCAAGACCATCTGCAACTATTGCTATATTTAGATTAAATAAAGATAAAATAGAATATTTTTTACTTGGAGATTCTACTCTTTTAATTAAAAGAAAAAATAAAGAAGTTGTTAGAGTAAAAGATATAACTTTAGAAAGATTAGATGGAAAAGTTATAGGGATTATGGATAGAGAGAGGAAAAAAAGAAATCTTAGTTTTTTAGAAGCAAAAGAATTTGTTAAGCCTATGCTTGTGGAACATCGACTACTTAAAAATGAAGCAAAAGGGTATTGGGTGCTTGAGTTTGAAAAAGAAGCTATTAGCCATGCAATAAGTGGATGTTTACACGCTAATAAAGTGGATAGTCTTATGCTACTTAGCGATGGCTATGCTGCAATATATGATAATTATAAGATATTTAGCAAAGAGGAGCTTTTTGAAGCGATAGAAAAGAATGGGATAGAAGACATTTATAAGAAAATAAGAGATCTAGAAGATAGAGATAATGATATGATAAAATATCCAAGACTTAAAAAAAGTGATGATGCATCTATAGTTTATTATGAAGTCTGATTATTTTTCAAATAATTAGATGGTTTGACCATTAAAGTTTTGCTAGTAACATTTTTATATAGAAGAGGTTTTTGTATGGTTGGTAGGGTTGTTGTAGTTGCAACAAAGTATACAGCAGCTATAATACCCATTATAGCAAACCCTAAAATGCTTCTCATAAATACTTTTTTCATTAATTGTCCCCCAATCCATACATTGAAAATATAATTTCTTACTTTTAGTAATTATATATTTAGTTAAATCATGGGACAAGTAGATATATTTATCAAATTATTAAAAAAGTGTTTCATTAAATAAAAATTATTCTTTAAAAACTTGATTTATATATATATATAATAAATTAATTGGTTTTTTAAAATTTAATATATAAAAAAGAAACTCTTTTGTAATTATATTTTAATTTTAACGTAAAAAAGTGCTAAGAACTTAAATTAGTTCTTAGCACTTAAATTTAGATTATTTATTTCATTAATTTGCAAATATTATTTGTGAATGCAAGAGGATCTTCTATACTAAGACCTTCTATTAATAATGCTTGGTTATATAGAATATTAGCATAAAGTCCAAATTTTTCTTTATCATTTTCAAATGAATCTTTTAAAGATTTAAAAATTTCATGATTAGTATTAATTTCTAGAACTTTTTCAGATTTAATTTCATTGTTATCAGGCATAGAGCTTAGTATTTTTTCCATTTCTATTGAAAGATCTCCAGCACTTGATAAGCAAACAGGTGATGTTTTTAATCTGCTAGATGGCTTGACATCAGTTACTTTACCGACTAAAGCATCTTTTAGAGAGGTAAATAAATCTTTATTTTCTTCTTTAATAGCTTCATCTTGTTTATCTTCAGTTTCAAATCCTAAATCACCGCTTGATACAGATTTGAATTCTTTTTCTTTATAGTTCATAAGAACTTTGATTACAAACTCATCTACATCATCTGTAAAGTATAGAATTTCATAACCTTTATCAAGTACCATTTCAGTTTGTGGCATTTTTTCTATTCTTTCTTTATTTTCTCCTGCAGCATAGTAAATATATTTTTGATCACTAGGCATTCTTTCTATATATTCATCAAGGGTAACAAGTTTTTGTTCTTTTGATGAATAGAACATAGCAAGCTCTTTTAGCTCATCTTTATTAGCACCAAAGTCTTCATACATTCCATATTTGATTTGTTTACCAAATACATTAAAGAATTTATCATAGTTATCTCTATCATTTTTAATCATAGATTTTAATTCATTTTTAATTTTGTTTTTAATATTTTTAGCTATTTGTTTAAGTTGTCTATCATGTTGTAATAGTTCTCTTGAAATATTAAGTGATAAATCTTGAGAGTCAACAATACCTTTTACAAATCCAAAATAATCAGGAAGAAGGTCCTCACATTTTTCCATGATTAAAACACCATTTGAATATAACTCAAGACCTTTTTTATAGTCTTTTGTATAGTAGTTAAATGGCACTGTTGAAGGAATAAATAGTATAGAATTATAGCTTATCATACCATCAACACTTATATGCATATGTCTTAATGGTTCATCAAATCCAAATCTTTTTTCTGTATAAAAATTCTTATAATCTTCCTGTGTAAGTTCATTTTTATTTTTTCTCCATAAAGGAACCATACTATTTAAAGTTACTTCTTCTGTATATTCTTCATATTCATTTTCACTGCCTTCTTTAAGCTTTGATTTTGTTTCATCAAACTTAATAGGATATCTTATAAAATCGGAATATTTTTTTACAAGACCTTTTAATCTATATTCTTCTAAATAATCTTCATATTTTTCATCTTCATCATTTTCTTTTAGTTCTAGAATGATTTCTGTTCCAAAATCATCTTTATTTGTTTCTTCTATAGTATATCCATCAATACCATCTGAAACCCATTTATAAGCTTTACTATTACCAAATGCTTTAGTAATAACTGTGACTTTTTTTGCAACTAAGAATGCTGAGTAGAATCCAACACCAAATTGTCCTATTATATCTACATCATCTTCGATATTATTTTCTTTTTTAAATTGAAGAGAACCACTTTTAGCAATAATACCAAGATTTTCATTCAATTCATCTTCAGTCATTCCTATACCTTTATCTATAATAGTTAAAGTCTTATTTTCCTTATTAGG
>JBOFRC010000204.1:0-13187 GCA_051650825.1 Sarcina sp.
TAAAAACAAATAGCTCAAAAGTTGAATTATCAACAGAGGTTAATATGGCTAAAGTATTGCTTCAAAATCCATCTTATACAACATCACAAAAAGACATGTTAAGTAAAGTATTAGGAGAAGTTGAGCCAGTTTTATCTAAGCCAAATGCTACAACACAAGAAATTGGACAAGCAGTATCTAAATTGGAAAGTGCAATGAGTAGTCTTGTAAAAATGGACATTCCAAATAATGCAGAAATTGTGTATTGGGACGAAAGTTCAGATCAAAACTTATTAGTTATAAATGGAGCATTAACTGGTTTAAATATTCCGAGTAATGTACAAAAAGAATTAGTTATTACAAATGGAACAAAAACTAGTACTGTGATGGGAGCAAATGTGAATTGGTATAGTGGAAGTGCTGATAATTACAACGGATACCAATTTATTTTAGGATCAAAGCAATTAAAAGGATTAAATGAAGGGATTTACAGTATGTATGTTAAATTTACTTTAAATGGTAAAGCATATGAAGTACCAATAAGTATAGATAAAGCATTACCTTTAGTTGTTAAAAATGATTTCATGCCAATAAATTCTGAAGGAAGTTTACAGTTAGTTACAGGTAGTGTAAGAATAAAATTATTAGAAGATATTCAAAGTCTTAAAGCTAGTGATATAGGTAATGAATCAAGTGTACTAAATGTTATAAATCAGGCAGAAGTTATTGCAAAATTGTCTACTGCAACTCAAGCTCAATTAAAGAATGAGGATAGTAAATTACAAGAGATAAATAAATAATATATTTCAAACAATAGGGTTACTATTAATTTTAGTAACCCTTATTTTATTTATAAAAATTGATTAATGAATAAATATTGGTGTTAGAATTTTATTTAGCAATTAAAATTTTACAAAAATCAAAATTAAAAAAAGAATAATATCAGGATTTTAAATTCTAATATTATTCTTTGAAAAATTTACTATTATTAGTATGCTAACATAATGTGAAGTTTAAGCTTTTTAATAATTTTTTGGCATCTACATTACCTATTAATGGATTGTTTTTTAAATAACTTAAAAAAAGATATGAGAAGTTTTCTAGAATAGTAATTTCTAAACTTTCTGTATTTTTAAATGTAAATTCTAAGAATATACCTATACCAAATGCTTGTTCTATTAGCAGTTGTGCAAGTTCGAGAGTTTCTATATACATTATTTTTTGTGGAGTTATGTTGTTAGTTTCTAAAAATTCAAATAAACATTTAGTATAAAAAGTATTTTTGCCTACAGTTATTATTACTGAATCATTTAAATCTTGATATGAATTTATTTTTTTAAAATTAATTTTACTTTGAACTAAAGTAAAATTAAGTTTTTTTATAAATTTATGAAAGGATTCAGTATAAGTGTTATCACAGGCTAGTGCCCTAGGATTTGTAATTAATGAGAATTTAAAATCTATTTTTTTTGATTTTAAATATTCATATAAAATAGGCTCTTCGTTGGTTATTACATTTATATTTTTTTCAGATATTCTATCAGAGTTAAGATTATTTATAAATAAGTTTCTTAAAAGATTTTTTAATTCAGGGTTATTAAGACCTACATTTAATAACGAGTTTGAATTTTTTAATTCAAGTTTATGTTGAAACGTACTTAATTCTAAGTTAACTCTATCAAAAAATTCAATTAAATATTCACCAGCAGGAGTTATTTGTAGCTGATTCTTAAATTTTTTTCTATATACGAGAATCATACCAGTTTCTTCTTCTAATCTTTGAATTGATAGTGAGATTACAGGTTGTGATACAAAACATAATTTTGCAGCCTCTGTAAAGTTTTTCGTTTCAGCTAATTTTTTTAGTCTTGCAATATCTCTAAGTCTCATTTGAAATCTCCTTACTAATTTTATCTATAAGTTTAGAATTTATATTTGTTGCTTTAAATTCTAAATAGAGGTTAAGTGAAAAATTTGTTTTAAAATTAAGTTTTGTAATATCAGAATGTTGTTTTATAGCACTCTCGCTTATAACTGCAATACCAGCATTATGTAATAATAATTCCTCTAAGATTTTAAGATTTTCCACATGGATTATATTTTTAGGCTTTATTTTTAGTGAATGTAATAATGAGTGCAAAACATAATTATATAAAGTGTTTTCTGATAAAGTTATGAAAGTTTTATCTTCTAAAAATTTACCATCTAAAATACTATTTAAATTGCATGTAGAGAGTAAACTACTATGGATATAGAAATAAAAAGGAATTGTTTCTATATGGATTGCTCTAAGTGTACTTAACGGTTCATATTTATTTACATAGTACGTAAGTGCAAAATCTAATTCATTGTTAAGCAATTTATTTTGTAAATTTAGAACATCCATCTCTATAAATGATAAATCTTTATCTATTGGTAGGGCTCTAAAAAGTTTTTTATAACAATCTATTAATTTTTGATTTTGATAAATTGGAGGTAATCCTAAAGATAAAATATTTTTTTCTTTTGTTAAAAAATCTAAATTTCTTTTTAAGTCATCTTTTAAACAATCAATTTTTTTTATAAATTTTAAAAGTTCAGCACCATTAGGTGTAATAACTATTTCATTATTAAATTTTTTTCTTTCTATAAATGTAGTATCAAAATAAATTTCCAAATTTTTAACAGAAGTTGAAATGGTTGGTTGCGAGGTGAAAAGTTCTCTTGCTGTTTTAGTAAAATTTTTTGTTTCGGCTAATTTTTTAAAGTATTCTAAATCTTGTAATTTCATTATTGCTGACTCCTTATTAATAAAGTAAAAGTAAAAGTATAGCTTCATAATAGCTATACAATAGTGCTATTGTAAAGTCTGATACTAGTTACTAAAAGGTGTCTAAAAAAAGATAATTTGATTAAAAAAAAATGAGAATTGATTAATGTTAAAAAAAATAGGTAAATATTATAGAAAATAATCCCTTTAAAGAATAATTTTTAATTAATTTTAAATTATTGTTATCAAAAAAAATTATATAAATATATAAAAAAAAAATTTTATAGTAGCTTTGTTTTACATATATTATAGACGTAGACTAGATTATCCTAATGTTTTCATTAAATTAAGGGGATTATGGTGATATATTGATAATGATTACATTGATAATGATAAGGAGGAAAATGATAGAGAGTGAGTATACATGTGCTAAAAACAATCGATTTTAATATTTTATTTTATTTATTTATATTTGGCTTGATAACAAGTTTTTATAGAATTTTTATAAGTTTTTTTTGTTTTAAAAAACCTATTAGGGATTATGAATTAGCAGAAGATAAACATACTTTTTTATTTTTAATTCCAGCGTGTAATGAAGAAGCTGTAATAGGAGAAACTTTGATGCGGTTGAAACAATTAGAATATTCTACCGAGCTATATGATGTTTGTGTTTTAGTTAATAATTCCAAAGATGAAACTTTTAAAAGGGTTGAAAAATCAGGGTTTAGAGGCTTAGATATAGAGTTTAAGGAAAATGAACCAAAAGGAAAACCACATGTTCTAAGAAAATTTTTTGAAGGGTATGAATTTTGGCATGAATTTGAATATATATGCATATTAGATGCTGATAATATAATTTCTACTAATTATTTATTGGAAATGAATTCTCAAATAATTAGTAAAAAAGATAAGAATAATGATGTGACAGTTATTCAAGGGTATTTAGGGGTTAAAAATCCTTTTTCTACTTTAGTTTCAGCAGGCTATGGAGGGGCATATTTTATTTCAAATAGAATATATCAATATGCAAAGTATAGATTGGGGTTTAATGCTGCAATAGGGGGAACTGGATTTGTTATTGATAAAATATATATAGAAGAAAATGGATGGAAACCAAAAACTTATACTGAAGATTTTGAGTTGCAAATAGAACTATCTTTAAAAGAAAGACGGGTATATTGGAATCATTTTGCTGAAGTTTATGATGAAAAACCATTAACTTTAAGACAAGCTATAAGACAAAGAAATAGATGGGCGCAGGGACATTGGAAAGTTGCAATTACTACTACGCCTTTTCAAATTTTTTCTATGTTTAATTTAAAACGTTTAAATCGTATAGGTAGTAAGCTAGATGCTTTTGTCTATTCATATTCTATGATTAGGCCTATATTAATTTTAGATTTTATATTTAATGTGCTAATTTTTAGAAATAGACTTCCTAATTACTTAAAGTTAATGTTTATTTCCTTAGGAGGGATATATTTAATTTTATCTATTTATGTTTATATCTTAGCACCTCTTTTTGCTCTATATAAAGAAGGGGCATATTTATATGAAGAAAAAAAATGGAGAAAAATTTTGCTTTTTTATTTGGCTAGCTATTATATAAGTTATACTTATTGGATATCTCAGGTAATAGGTTTTATTACATGGTTTAAAAAGCAAAATAGATGGGCTAAAACGAGTCATTCAATCAAAATTATAACCAGAGATAAATAATAGTCTAAAACTTAATATTTTATAAATAACTTAGGATGAGGAGTAAGGAAGATATGCATTTTGATCATGAACATTCAGAGTATATAAAGTTAGTAAAACAACAAGAAAAGTTTAAAAATGTAGAAGAAAAAATTTTCATGTTGGGAAATTTAAAAGATAGTAAAATTGCATATTATTCATTTTTAATAGCGAGTTTCTTGACTATATTCGTTACGTGTACTTATATAGGAAGTGCGCTTGGACTAATAATAAAAATGCCTATTATAAAATATGAATTTTATATATTCCCGATTATCATAACAATAATTCTTAGCTTTTTATTAAAACTTGAAAAAGAAAAGTATTATATAGTCATTCCTATAATATCTTTAATTATTTACTTCTTAATAAGCTTTAGCTTGATGTATTTAAATAAATATATTTGGGATATTTCAAGTGATTCATTAGGTTACCATCAACCGATGGTTATTAATTTATTTAAGGGATGGAATCCTTATTATAATCCTATATATAAAGAGCCTTTTAATATATGGTGTGTAGTCTATCCAAAAGCTAATGCTATATATGCTACTGTTGTCTATAAACTCACAGGTAATATAGCAGAAGCGAAAATTTTATCGTGTTTATTACCGATCATATCAGGAGTTTGGGTATTTGCATTTATGGCAAGTTTATTGAGAAAGACTAAAAAATTAACAGCTATTAGTATAAGTTTTATAGTAGGTGTAGTAGCTATTATAAATCCTATTAATTTAGAGCAAATGTTTACTTTTTATGTTGATTCATCATTTGGATCTATGCTTATAATATTATTAATTTTAACTTATTATTTGATTTTCTTTGAAGGATTAAAAAAGATTAAATTTGTTGTTCTTTTAGGGGTTATTGTATTTTTATCTAATATAAAATTTACTGGTTTTATATATGCTGGTGGAATAATGATGTGTGTTTTGATTTTTTGTTTTTTTTATGAGACAAAAGAAAATATAAAAAATATAATAATTACTTTAATAGTTATTTTTATTGTTACTATAGGAATAATAGGATTTAATCCTTACATAACTAATTTATGGTTTTATCACAGTATTTTTTATCCTTTGATTGGAAATAACTCTATTGATATAATGACACCTAATACTCCTATATATTTGCTTCATAGAAATAATATAAGTCAATTTTTCTATTCGTTGATTGCAAATATTTCAAATGGTACAAGTGCGTCTGGTACAGTAGCTAAGTTTCCAGATCTTTTAAAAATAAATCCTGATGTAATTAAATATTATTCTTTCCCAGACCCAAGATTACGAGGTTTTGGATTATTAGGATTTATTATTGAACCTATAACAATTTTAATTTTTGTTTGGTATTTTATTAAGAAGTATAAAAGTATGAATAAACATCTAAAAATATTTACTATAGGCATCGCAATAATTATTACTGGATTAACATTAGAGGCTGGTGGATATTGGTGGGCTAGATATATTCCATATTTTTGGATATTACCTACTCTTTTAATTGGTATTTTGATTAATGATAAGAGTAAAAAGTTTAAATTTATAGGAATTGGATTATTACTTATTATACTTGCTAATAGTACAATATTCATTTTTGCATTTAAATATAAGATTCAAAGTTCTGATGAATTTAAAAATATTATTTTTAATAATCAATCTAGAATTCTTAAAGAAGGAAGTTATGGATGGCAAGCTATGGAAACTAGATTTAAAGAATATGATATACCATTTACTTTAGTCAAATAAATACTGATAAGATATTTTTAATATTCAATATTTGAAAAGTTTAGAAGGTTATTGCACAAAGAATTATAAATGTGGATAATAGTAATTAGCTTTAAAAAAAGAATATTAGGAAGGTTTAAAAAATGAATAAAAATGATAATAGCAAGAATGATATAAAAACTATACATTTATCTAATAAAGGGAAAGTTGTTATAAAAAAGCATAGTGAGATGCCAAGAGTTCAAATATTTAGAGAAGATGGGGAACAACTAACACAACCGGTTGCGTATCCTAGATTTAGAAAGAATATATATATTAAGTTATGTTCAATGGATATAACAAAACAAGAAGTTGTAAAAACTTTAGATACTTTGGATTCTGTAATAAATCCTTTAATTTAGAAATGAAAAACCTGTGGATAATTTTTAATAAAAGTTATCCACAGGTTTTTTATATATTAAAAGCTGTGGATTACATTGAAAGTAACATAGATTTTAATATAGCTGTTGAATTTTTTACACCTATAGTTGTAAATTCAGCAAAGTCCATATGAGCACCATTGTTTGCGTTATCTGATATTGATCTTATAACTACAAATGGCACATTGTTTAAGTAACAAGTATGAGCTATACTTCCACCTTCCATTTCACAAGCTGAAGCATCAAATTCTTTTTCCATCCATTGAACAGTTTCTACTGAAGCAACAAATTTATCTCCTGTTATGATTCTTCCTACTGAACTTTTTATATCAGCATTTTCATCACAAGCTTTTTTAGCTAGTTCAACTAATTTTGTATCACATTTGAAGTCATAAGTATCAAGTCTTGGGATTTGACCTATTTTATCTCCAAAAGCAGTTGTATCCATATCATATTGAACAAGGTTATCTGCTATAACAACGTTTCCTGGGAATATATCTTTCTTTATTCCACCAGCAACACCAACGTTTATTACTGCTCCAACATTATATTCGCTTATTAATATTTGTGAACAGATAGCAGCATTAACTTTACCTATTCCACATACTACACCAACTATATCTTGGTTCCAAAGCTTACCTTTGTAGAAAGTCATGTTAGCTTTTGTAGTTTCACTTTCTATAGTCATTTCTTGTTTTATTATTTCAAGTTCTTCGCTCATTGCAGCGATAATACCTAGAGTCATTTTAAAACTCCTCCTTTAATATTTGAGATAAATACATTATATACAAATACTATAGCTTAAACAAATCATGTTTAGAGGGGTTAGATAAAAAAATTAAACTCAGTATCATCTGTAGTAAATAACTTCTCTCGTTTTTTTAATCTCATGACTTTAAGACCAGAAGTAAAAAGAATAAAACCAATTATAAGATTTATAACAGAATATACTAGCTGAGTTAACATACTGTCATATATAAAAGATGGTAGGTACAATGCAATGAAGTTATTGAAAAAATGGATTACTATACAAAGATATAAAGATTTTGTTTTTATATATAAATATCCAATCATAAGCCCAACTAAAAAAGCGTTTAGAGTTTGATAAAAGTTAAAGTGCATTATTCCAAATAATGATGATGTTAGTATTAAAGCTACTTTTTCAGGATACTTTTTTATTAAACTATTTAGTATAATCCCTCTATACATTAGTTCTTCTATTAGAGGTGCATAAATAAAACTTTGTAGTACACCTGATAGTTTTAAATCAATCATAAGTAGGTGCTTAGTTTGGTATATACTACCTTCATATATAAGTCTTAGCCCAAGGATGATGACAAGAACATAAAAATAATCACTAATTTTAGAATTTGAGGTGTAATTAGTGTCAGGAGATTTAGTGCTTATTAATTTTATTATTATGGATAGGCTAAGTAAGCCTAATAAAAAGGTTGTACAAAAAATAAGGAGATTAGTTAATATATTTGATTCTAGCTTTAGAGAAAAAATAAAGTTTATGAGTTTAATTCTAAGGAATGTTAGGATAATAGAGTCAATTGCTATAATTAAAATTGCAAGAAATATATTTAATGGTTTTATATAGATTTCACCATGTTCTATTTTTTTGAATAAGGTAAATGGATACGTTAAGAACTTCATAATATATTTACTCCCCTGTGATATAGTATGTTTTTAATATATTAAGTTGAATGTACAACTATGTATGAATAATAACTAAGTTTATTGAAAATATAATGGTGAAGAATATATAATTGAGATATATTTTTATTTATGCACGAGAGGAGAAAATTTATGTTAAATGAACAATTAGTTAGAACTGGACTTTTAATTGGAGAAGAGGGACTTGAGAAGCTCAAAAATTCTAAGGTTATGATATTTGGAGTAGGTGGAGTTGGGAGTTTTGCAACAGAAGCTTTAACAAGAACAGGGGTTGGGACTATAATAATAGTTGATAATGATACTGTAGATGTTAGTAATTTAAATAGACAAATACATGCTACAAGAGAAACTATAGATAGAGTTAAAGTAGATGTTATGAAGGAAAGAATGCTTCTTATAAATCCTGAGTGTAATGTTATAACTAAAAAAGAATTTTTAACTGCGGATAATATAGCTGATATGATTCCAGCTGATATAGATTATGTTATAGATGCGATTGATTCAGTAACATCAAAACTTGCTTTAGCAGAATATTGTTACCATAAAGGAATTAAGCTTATAGCATCTATGGGAACAGGAAATAAAATGGATCCATCTCAATTTAAAGTAGCTGATATACATAAAACTAATGTTTGCCCATTAGCTAAGGTTATGAGAAATGAGTTAAGAAAGAGAAGAGTTAAAAAGCTTAAAGTTGTTTATTCAGAAGAATTACCAATAAAGCCAAGCTCACCAAGCACTAGTTCTCCTAAAAAAGTTGAGGGAGAGGAAATAACTAGACTTGCTAAAAGACAATCACCAGGGAGTATGTCATTTGTTCCTGGGGTTGCAGGTATGATTTTAGCATCACAAGTTGTAAGAGATTTGTTAAATGAAGAATAATTTACTTTAAAAGATATTTGTTATCAATTACAATAAGATAGTAAAACGAGTTTAACTTTTTTAGATGTATGATTATCTAAATCCAAAAATAAAAAAAGTAGAGCCTAGATGCAAAGGAAAACTAGGCTCTACTTTTTATTTTAGGTTAAAGGAGAAATGAAAAATGTTAGAAATATCAAGAATAAACAAAAAAGATGTTTATAGTTATAAGATATTCAAAAAGGCTATAAATGTTACTTGTTTTAAAAATATTTTTAAAAATAGTTTGTTAGCAGTTTATTAATTCGAATAGAAATAAGGAGTTTTTATGTTATAATTTTAATGTTTTCTAAAAAATGATTTTTAAAATTGAATAGAAGCATTAGGAGGAACTAATGGAAAAGAAAAACAATACAAAGGCGTTAGCATTTATTTTTATACTTATGATTTTAGCTGCGGTTATTGAAAATACTTTTGGAATTTTTGTACCTGCATTTAAAGCGGAGTTTGGAATAGATGATAACACTATAAGTAATATGTTTATTGTGGGTTCAGCTTCTTATATGCTGTTTACATATCTTGGTGGAGTTTTAAGTGAAAAAGTTGGACAAAAAAAAGTTTATGTTTTAGGTATGATAGTTGTTATTTTATCTCTAATATGTTTATCTCAGGCTCAAAACTTTACTATGGTTGTTTTAGGAGTAGCACTAGCAAATGGTGGCGTTGCATTAAATGCTATAGCTAGTAACACAATAATTCCTATAATAGTAATAACGGCTCAGACTATAATAATGAACATCATGCATTTCTTTTATGCTATGGGAGCAAGTATCGGACAGGCTGCTTTTGGAGAATTTTCAAAGCTTGGCTATGGCTGGAGACATATATATTTAGGTGTCGCTATTATTTATATTTTAGTACTTATTGTATTTATACTTTTTAAAATGCCAAAAGTTCATAAAAAACATGATACTAAAGAAAAGATAAAACTTTCAGTTTTATTTAGAAATCCAATTGTTATTTTATATATGTTTGGACTTGGGCTATATGCTTTTGCAGAGCAAGGAACTGGAGGATGGTTTACTAATTACATAACTTCTAGTTTTGGTATGGAAGCAGGAAAAGCAGCAATGTATACTGCTATATTTTTTGCTGTTTTTGCTATTGGCAGACTTCTTGGAGGATTTGTTGTTCAAAAAACAGGGTATTTTAATACTATGGCAGTATCTCTTATACTTGGAGCAATAACATTTACTGTAGGAATATTTATGGGGGAAAGAGGACTTTTAGTAATATCAGCATCAGCTATATTCTTTTCAATTACCTTCCCAACAGGTGTCCTTACAATAAGTAAAGTGTTCAAAGAAAGAAGTTCTTATATTACAGGGGTAATAGTTACTTCTGTAAGTTTTGTTATGATGGTTATGAATAAAGTTATGGGTATAATAAGTGATCAAATAGGGGCTGAAAAGTCATTTTATTTAATGCCTATTTGTTTACTAGTAAGTGCAATATTATTTATAATTCTTTATAATAGAACTAAGGATATTTTAGTTAATAAAAAATAGATATTTTTTGGGAGAGATTATAAATATGGGAAAATCAAAAAATGTCCAGATACTTCTTGTAACAGGTAGTAAAAAGGATTATTTAATTAAAGATGTAACAGGAATTACGATTGGAAGATTTTCTATGTTAGAGCTTAATTCTAATGAACAGAGAGCTTCTATAAGATTGAAATTTTATAGAGATAGTAAAGTTCTTTTAGAGGAAGCACTTGAAAAGATTTCACGAGTGATTTTTAATAAAAAAGATATTTATAAACTCAATATATTTGTAGCTGAAAATATCAGCGTTAGCGTATTCTTAAATGTTGGATTTGTTTTAGAAGGAATATTAACTAATAATACATTATCTAATGGAGCTCATAAAGATGAGCTTTTATTTGGAATAGATAAGCAGAGTTTTAGAGAAGGGCTTAAGATGCTTGATTTAGAGCTTGAAGGGAGACGAATTAGTCTGAAAAATTTGAATCCTGTATATGCAGAGCAGATGCTACAATATTATATTGATAATAAAGAACATCTACATGAAGTGGAACCTACAAGAGATCAAAGCTTTTATAATATAGAAACTCAAAGAAATATACTTCTTGAGAGTTATAGACAATATCTTAATGGAACTTCACTAGATATGGGGATTTTTAAAGATGATAAATTAATAGGTAAGATAAAATTATCTAATGTTGTTTATGGTGTATTTAAAAGTGCGTTTGTTGGATATTCTATAGATAAAGAAGAACAAGGAAAAGGTTATATGAAAGAAGCTTTAAAGCTTATATTAAATTATGCTTCTGATGTAATGAACCTACATAGAATTGAGGCATCTACTCTTTTAGATAATGAAAAATCTAAAGGTGTATTAAGAGGTAGCGGATTTGAAGAGGTAGGTATAAACTATAAGTATTTATTTATTAATGGTCAGTGGCGAGATCATATAACATTTTATAAAATATTAGGTTAGTGTTTGTTTGGCTAGAACTTAATCACAAGTTTTGACTTAAAGAAGTTTTATGGCTTAAGGTCTTTAAGTTATAAAACTTTTGTTTGATAAGTGATAATACTACTTATATAAACAATCAAATACAAAGAAAGGAAGATATTAGCATTGTCTTTATTAGAATTAGAAAAAAGTAAGTTTGAAACTTACAAAGGATTATTAGAAAAGATTAACAAGGAAGGGGCATGGCCAATGATAGTTATAGACGGAGTAGTAGGTGTAGGAAAAAGCACTTTAATGGATATATTAGCGGAAAGAGGATTAACAGCATTTGCAGAACCAGTTGTAGATAATCCAATATTAGAAAAATTTTATTATGATAGAGCAAGATATGCTTTCCCATTACAAGTATTCTTTTTAAATAAAAGATTCAAACATATAAAAGAAGCAGCAGCTAATGGAAATTGTGTTTTAGATAGAAGTATATATGGAGATGTTATATTTGCCAAAATGTTATGTGATAAAGGTGAAATGACTGTAGAAGAATATGATTTATATAAAGAACTTCTTGAAAATATGTTAGAACATGTTAAGGCACCAAAACTTATGATATATCTTGAAGTTTCAGTTGATGAAGCAATGAGAAGAATACAAAAAAGAGGAAGAGATTACGAGCAAGTTGTTGAAAGAGCATATTGGGAAGAATTAAATCATGAATATACAACATATTTTAGTGCGTATGATATATCACCAATACTAAGAATCAATGTTGATAATTTAGATTTTGAAAACAATCAAGAAGATAGAGATATGATTTTAAAATTAATTGATAATAAATTAGCTGAAATTGAAGCAAAATAATTCAATTTAAAAAAGATTCTTATTTAGATAAATATATATAACTTAATATTAAGGGTAGAATATAATTCTTTTGTTATAGTATATAAATATATACTATAAGTAAGAACTTAAATAAAAAGACCTCCTTTTGTCTTAGTTTAGTTAGGTTAAGTAACCAACTTAAAATGCAAAAGGAGGTCTTCTATATTTATTAGACATTTTAAATAGGAGTAATATTCTTTAGTAGAAGAGTATCTAGAATTAGAATTTATTTAAAGTGCTTTGAAGAATAAGTAGCATTTTCTATTTTTTTTGTAGAAATAAGAGTGTTTTTTTCTGAGATTTGCTGAAATATCTATAAAATAAGTGTGAAAGTTTAATTTTTTTGTATTTAAAACAAACAAATTATCCTAGTGTGTCATAGTTTGTATTTAAAAGAAAAATTGAGTAATAAGAAGAAAAATAGGTATTTTATAATAAAAATAAATAGATAATAAGTAAAGAGTAAGGTCTTTTTAGAGATATAATAATCTTCGTCAGCAAGACAAGTACTTGCAGACAGGAAATAAGGTCTTTGAAAATTAAACAGAAGAAATTAAGTAAACCAGCAATTCTTTTTATGTTTTAAGCTAGATTAAACTTTTTAAATTGAGAGTTTGATCCTGGCTCAGGATGAACGCTGGCGGCGTGCCTAACACATGC